>JABSOQ010000031.1 GCA_013216195.1 Bdellovibrionales bacterium | reverse complement strand
CGCAGACCGATGAAGCAGTGGATGCTCAAGATCACCGATTACGCCGAAAGGTTGATCAATGACCTCGACAAAGTCGACTGGCCCGACCGTACAAAAGAAGGCCAGCGTAACTGGATCGGCAAGTCTGAAGGGGCAAAAGTCTTCTTCAAAGTGCCAGGTACTGAAGAGTCTCTCGAAGTCTTTACCACTCGACCAGATACTCTTTTTGGAGCCACCTTTATGGTACTCGCCCCCGAACACCCGCTAGTTACTCAAATCACAACGAGCGAATGCAAAGAGGCTGTCGAGACCTACAAAAAGCAAGCTGCTGCAAAAAGTGAAATTGACCGCAAGGCCAATCAAGAAAAAACAGGAGCCTTCACTGGCGGCTACGCCATTAACCCTGTCAACGATCAGAAAGTGCCTATCTGGATAGCTGATTACGTGCTCATGGATTACGGCACCGGCGCCATCATGGCAGTACCAGGCCATGATGAGCGTGATTTTGAATTCGCAACTGAATTTGGCATTGAAATCAAAAGAGTGATTCAGAGTGAAGACGAGCTTCCTTACGCCGGTGATGGCGAGCTCATTAACTCTGAATTTTTGAACGGGCTCGACAAAAAATCAGCCATCACTAAAATGGTCGACTGGCTCGAAGAAAAGTCTTTAGGCGAGCGACAAATTCAGTACAAGCTGCGAGATTGGCTGTTTAGCCGCCAAAGGTACTGGGGCGAACCCTTTCCCGTGGTGCACTTTGGTGACAAAACCGAGTGTGTTGATGACTCAGAGCTACCCGTTATGCTGCCCGAAGTGGCTGACTATGAACCAACCGAAGAGGGTGAACCACCTCTTGCTCGTGTGCCGGAGTTCGTGAATTACAAGTCAGCTGATGGCAAAGAAGGCATTCGAAATACTGACACTATGCCTGGCACAGCCGGCTCCGCCTGGTACTTCTTGCGCTACACTGACCCTAACAATTCAGAAGAGGCCTTTAGTTTTGAAAAGCAACAGTACTGGATGCCTGTTGACCTTTACATTGGTGGCCCTGAACACACCGTCAGCCATCTGCTTTACTCGAGGTTCTGGCAAAAAGTGCTTTTTGATGTCGGCCTGGTCTCCAGTGACGAGCCTTTTCAAAAGCTAGCTCACCAAGGTGATGTGCTCGGGCCTGATGGCCAAAGGATGTCGAAGTCTCGTGGCAACGTCATCAACCCTGACGAAGTGATCGAAGAGCATGGTGCTGATGCGGCTCGCATGTACATATGTTTCATGGGCCCATTTGAAAAAGCTAAACCATGGGACCCAAAGGGCCTTCAAGGTATTCGCAGGTTTCTTGAGCGAGTTTGGCGTTTAGCTATCAATGACGAAAACGAACTCATTGTTGAAGACACCAAACTTGAGGATTGCCCTGAAGAATTGCAAAAGGTGTATCACAAGACTGTTAAAAAGGTTGGTGAAGACATTGATTCATTGAGCTTTAACACCGCCATTTCTCAAATGATGATCTTGGTAAACGAACTTTACAAATTGAAAGTGAAACCAAGACCAATCGTAAAGGGCCTCCTGCAACTTATGGCTCCGTTTGGGCCTCACATCGCTGAAGAGATATGGAGCCGCATGGGTGAAGAGGGTTTTGTGTCTTTAGCAAAATGGCCTGAGTATGACCCGGCCAAGGTGGTCGACAACGTTGTCACCATGGGCGTACAGGTCAGTGGCAAAATGCGCGGCAAGATCGAGATCGCCGTAGATGCCGAAGAGACTGAAGCGGTAGAAATGGCAAAAGCGATACCAGCGGTACAAAACGCACTTGCTGATAAAAATATAGTGAAAGTGATCTACAAAGCTGGAAAGATTTTGAACCTGATAGCGAAGTAGAGTGACTGATAAGGAGCCGAGTGCAGTGAGTGAATGGAGTCCACAAAAAAGTGCTGAGTTGTATGGCCTAGATTTCTGGGGCAACGACTACTTTAACGTGAACAACAAAGGGCATGTTACACTCACACCCTTTGGAAAATCTGGCCCTAGTGTCGACCTCAAAGAGGTTACTGATAATCTTGAAGAGAGAGGCATTCGGCTACCAATTCTGTTGCGCTTTCCCGAAATCGTTAAATCCCGAATAGAGCTGATTAACTCGTGCTTTGAAAAGGCAATCAAAAGCAATGAGTACAAAGGTCATTTCACTGGTGTTTACCCAATTAAGGTTAACCAGCAAAAGCATCTGGTTGAAGAGATTGTTGCCCACGGGGCCAAGTACGGCTTCGGCCTTGAGTGCGGCAGTAAGCCTGAGCTTCTTATCACGCTGGCTTTAATGGACACAGAAGATGGCTTGATTATTTGCAATGGCTTTAAAGACCGCGAATACATTGAAATGGCACTCTCGTCTCGCAAAATGGGGCGAAATACCATTATCGTTGTAGACCGCTGGACTGAACTCTCTATGATTATTGACGCCTCTAAAAAGCTTGGCATCAAACCGAAAATCGGGCTGAGAGCGAAGCTAAATGCGCAAGCTGGCGGCAAGTGGGCTGAAACCTCTGGTAGCAAATCGAAATTTGGCCTCTCCCCATCTGAAATTGTTTATTTTGTTGAAGTGTTGAAAAAAGAAGGAATGCTAGACTGCCTCGAGCTTTTGCACTTTCATATCGGCTCTCAAATTCCATCAATCTTGTCTATCAAGTCGGCAATTAAAGAAGGAGCCCGTTTCTTCACTGAGCTTTATCATATGGGCACTCGTCTAAAGTACATGGATGTTGGCGGTGGCCTTGGTGTTGACTATGACGGTTCTGGTAAGTCTGACAGCTCTCGAAATTACGACGAGCAAGAGTATGCAAACGATGTCGTATGGTCGATTCAACAGATTTGCGATGAAAAGAATGTGCCGCACCCAAATATTATCACCGAGTCTGGCCGATCTTTGGTAGCGCACTCTTCAGTTCTCATCTTCGATGTACTTGGCAGAAATGAGCTGAGACAACCTGAGATTAATATGCCTAACATCTCGAAAGACTCGCCTATTGTGAGAGAGATGTTTGAGATCTTTAACTCAATCAGCAAAGACAACCTGAATGAGTCCTACAACGATCTGCTCGAAAAGAAGAAAGACACCCGACAACTCTTCGCTTATGGAGTGTTGAGCCTTGAGCAGAGAGCCAAAGCCGAAGACCTTTACTGGGCTTCAGTGACCAAGATTGCAGATTTGACTAAAGATGAACCCGACTACGAAGACATTTACATGTCGCTTGAGAGCGAACTCTGCGATACTTTCTTTTGCAACTTCTCTGTTTTTCAAAGTCTGCCTGATAGCTGGGCTCTGAATCAGGTTTTTCCAGTGATGCCAATTCACCGACTTGAAGAGAAGCCCACTCGACGAGCTGTTATTGCCGACCTCACCTGTGACAGTGATGGCAATATTGATGCTTTCGTTGATTCTGTCGAAGGTGGTACGCACTCGTTTTTACCCGTGCATTCTCAAGAGCCATTAGAGCCCTACTACATGGCTGTATTTCTCACTGGTGCCTATCAAGAAATTCTTGGTGATATGCACAATCTCTTCGGTGATACTGATGCCGTTCACCTCACTACGAATGGTGAGCATGGCTTTAATGTAGATAACGTTATCGAAGGTGACGACATTCAAGATGTTTTGGCCTACGTAGACTTCAACAGAGGAGAGATGCTGCAGAAAGTAAGGTCTGTCACTGAAAAGCGAATTCAAATGGGCGAACTCTCTCCAAAAGATGCCAGACATCTAATCGGCCGTTATGAAAAGGGATTGTCTCGATACACCTACCTTACTGAAGAAGAGCAGAGCTAGATCAAAGTAGACATAATCACTGCCCAGCAAAAGCAAGACTAAGGGCTCAGGCCCCTGGTTCTGCAATTTTAAATTGTGTTGGGCCGGTCTATATAATGCGTTAGTCTTTATACATGTCACTTGTCATCATTGGTTTAAGCTTACTGTTTTTCTTGGGTCATGCTCTCAACTGGTTTTTTATCAAAACCAAAATTCCCGACTTATTGATACTTGTGGTTCTGGGCTACATCATCGGCCCGACACTCGGTCTCATTCAAGCTTCTGATCTCGGCATGGCTGGCAGTGTGCTCTCGACCACTGCTCTGATTGTGATTTTGTACGAAGGTGGCTTGAACTTAAGTGCTCGCGACCTTCTCACATCAAGTCTCCCCGCCTTAAAGCTAAGCCTCGTAGGCTTCTTGCTAATTGCGAGCGCAGGAGCGGTCGTAGCTTGGGGAATTGGTTTTCAAGAGTCATGGACAATCGCCGCCCTGCTGGGTATTTGCATCGGGTCAACTTCGTCGGCCATCGTGATCCCGATGGTGAAACCTCTTTCGATCAAGAAGAAGACGAAGACTTTACTTTCACTCGAATCAGCTTTTACTGACGTTCTAGCAATTATTTTGTTTTTAGGTTTGGTCGAATCGGCCGCTGTTGGCGTATACGACCCACTAGAGCTAGCACTTGGCATTGGCTCTAACCCACTTATATCGCTCGCAATTGGAATCTCAGCTGCTCTATTTTGGGCCTTAGCTAAAAAGCGCTTTTCATTTCTGGTAGACATGACATTCGCCGGAGAGGCTTGGGCTTTACTGATCTACGGTAGCATTGAATTCATGGGTTACAACGGAGCCATAGGCGTTCTCTCTCTTGGCTTTGCTCTCGCAAACCTTGATTTGTTGCCAAAATTCATTCGCTCTCAGATTAGTGCTATCCCGATATCCTTTGAAGATCTCTCTTTGCTTTCTGAAATCACTTTTCTGCTTAGAACCTTTTTCTTTCTGTATTTAGGTATCTTGATTCAGTTCTCAAGCCTTAGCACCGTTCTTGTAGCGATAGTGCTATCACTACTTATCATCGTGACACGCTTCCTTGCTATTCGACTGCTGTTTAAACCTGCAGACTACCCAAGGCTCGATGCAATGGTCTCCGTAGCTATGGGCCCTAGAGGGCTTGCCTGTGCGGTACTTGCAACCATACCTCTACAAAAAGGTATTGAAGGTGGTGAGTGGCTGCAAAACGTAGCCTTTGCGCTCATTCCAATGACTATCACTCTGACGGCTCTGTTTGTAAGCCTCTGCGAGTCAGATAAACTTCGACAAAAAATCAGCCAACTTTTTATGGCCTACCCCGATGAAGCTGACAAGAAGATCGCCCAGGCAGAGAACACTGCGGAGCCAAAAGCGGTCTCAGAGCAGACTGACAAGACCGAAGAACCTCAAACTGCTGAGTCAAAGCCACCTGGTGACGAGAAGCTTCTTGCCGCTGACAATTCAAATGGTGACTCGGAGGAAAATAATGAAGGCAGTTAGCTTTTCTAGCAACGAACAAGGCTTCTCACTTGCTGAAGTTATGGTGGCCTCTGCAATTCTTGGGGTAATAACTATGGCCATGATGTCAATGACTCGCAACCAGATGCGTGCAATGAACTTCATGGAAGATCGAATGTCGATGATGACCTTGCGTACAGAGATCAAACAACAGCTTTTGGTCGAAGGCGTATGCAAGTCGACTTTTCTTGGTATGAAGGTGAAAGACAACCCGGTACCCATCACGATCAAGAGTCAAAACGGGTTAGTTCTTTACTCAGATAGTATTCCGGAGAAGAGTCGGTATGACTCTCTTGAAATAGAGTCTTTGACTCTTAATAATGTGGATGTGCCCAACAACATTGGTTCAGGCTGGGTAGAGGTGGTGGCTCAGACCAAAAGGTTACGCGACGGCACTGGCCCTAAGGTTTTGAGGCCAGCTCGTGCCAGAATTCGAGTTCAAGTTGACTCTGCAAGGATAATTCGTTCGTGCGATACTGGCCGAGTCACTGCTCTAGATTGTGGGCAGCACCCTCATGGTAAAGTCATCACGAACTTCATTGGTAAAAGCCCTGAAAGAGTTCGAAAGAAAGACATCTGTATCGGTGGCATTTGGCTACTTTACGAAAAAATTATTGATCCCGCATGCTAGAGGCCAGCAGCCTCACTGGTATCATATGATTGCCCTTGTTTAATCGAGTGGCATTCTAGCTTTTTATACCAGATGAAATTGCCTGAAAGCTCAGCAACAGCCCTACAAGACCAAGAAGAGGAAAAACCAAAAGCCACCAAGCCTCAGGAAAATGAGTGTGAGCTTGCCCTAATAACTCTCCCCAACTTGGTGTTGGTGGCTGGAGACCTAGGCCCAAAAAATCGAGCTGAACCAATGTGATAAGATAAGACGCCAGAGCTAGTGGAGAAAAAACAAACACGGGCAATGCAGACAAAGGGAGTATGTGACGGAACAGAATTCTAGCCGGTGAGGCTCCAAGCGCTTTTGCAGACTCAGCAATCAAGCCAGCTTTTTCTTTTAACACCTGCCCTCTCATATAAACAGAAATCATCATCCAACCACTCAATACATTTACCAAAACCAAGACCCAAAAAGATCTGCCAAGGCCAGAGAGAAGTAGTAACGCCAAATAAAGAAACGGTACCGTTTCCACGATCTCAATCAAGCGCTGCCCCAAGAGATCGATAGCACCACCCAAATAGCCCATAATTGCACCCAAAAAAATACCGATACTGTAGCTGAGCCCCCAAACCACAATTGCAAAGCCAAGGCTATAACGTAAACCAAACAGCAAGCGCACCAGAACGTCGCGGCCCCTGTCGTCGGTACCTAACCAATGAGCTAAGCTAGGTGGAGCGGGAAAACTTGTAAGACTCAAATCTGACTGAAAAACGCCCCAGCCATAAACCGAAGAGAACAGGTCAGCCGACAATGCCAGAACAAAAAATAGCGAAACTCCAACCAAGCCCGAATACAAATTGAATTTTGACCGGTTCGACCTACTCATTTGATACCCGTATTCTAGGGTCAGCAAAACCATAGAGGATATCACTGACCCACCTTGCTATGACAAACAGTGACGACACCAAAAGCACAATGCCCATCATGAGGTTGTAATCTCTCGCCAGAGCAGCCTTGTAGGACAACATGCCTAGGCCATCGATTTGAAAAATGACCTCAAGAAACAAGGCCCCCGAGAAAAAGGCGACGACTGAGTAACTTAAGCTAGTGATGATCGGAATCAGAGCGTTGCGTAAAGTGTGCTTAAGCAACACTTGCGCTGAAGAGAGCCCCTTTGATTTTGCTACCCTTGCGTATTCTGACCCCTGCTCAGCCAGTAAGGCTCCTCGAAACAACAGTACCATCATCGCGAGATGTGAAAGTACATAACCTATGACCACCACCACAAAGCTTGTGGAGCCAAGCGTATACTTCAAAGCTAAAGCCAAAACCAAGGGGGGCAAACAATACAGCACAGCAAGTAGAGTTGACGACATGATTTGGCCCGCATCTTTAAGACGTAACAAATGTAAGCAGCTCCAAATGAAAGCCAACAAATAGCACAGAGGCAGTGCCCATATAGCATATTTTGACGATCTCAAAAACCGAGCCCAAACAACCTCTAAGACTGGCGCTTGATACAATTCACTTTGACCGAGCCGAAGCGTAGCAACCTTCGAAAGCCATTGCCAATATCTCTCTGTTATCGGTTTATCAAGCTGGTAGAAATTTCGAAGCCGACTGATCACTGCAGGCGACACATTGACTTGAGATTCAATACCAGCTCCCCTTTGCAACCTCGCCAAAGCTATCTCAAAAGGCCCGCCGGGAGCTGCGTGTATCAAAACAAAAGTGACAAAGCTTATGCCAAGTAAGGTAGGAATCAATAGAGCTGTGCGAAACAGAAAGTAGCGGGTCATTTCTTAACCCAGAAGTACTCCCATCCAATATCATAAGCAAACGTTTTTGATGGGCCACCAAGACGTGAACTTACTAAGTAGAACTCTTTGTAATCATTAAATAAAAATAGATATGGAACATCCCCCGCAATCAGCTTGTAGGCTTTTCTATATATTTCAACTCTCTTGCTCTTATCGATCGTATAGCGACCCTTTTCAATTAGCCGATCAACCTCAGGGTTGCTGTAGCCAATAAAATTCGACCCACCACCTTTTTGCGAGTCTGAGTGCCAAATCTGTTTAGGGTCAATGTCGACCTGGCCGCGGCCCCACCCCAAGCTAACAGCATCGAACTTCTTAGCCGAGATTGCCTTAAGAAGAGATTTCATATCTATATCTCGAACAGCCATCGCAACGCCCGCGCGATTGAGATCGTCTCGATAGAGTAAAAAATATTTCTTAACACTCTGATTGGGTAAAAAAACATTAAAGGCCAGTTTCACTTTCTTTCCATTGATCTGCTTTTCTCTAATGCCATCGCCGTCTTTATCAAGCCAACCTGCTTGCGTTAACAGATCAACCGCACCCTCTGGATCAAACTTAATTGGCTCCACTGTGGGGTTGGCATAAACACTGTTGCGCGCCCACGGCCCAGAAGCCAACTGTGAAGCCCCAGCTCGAAATTTTTCGTTGATGAGCTCACGATTCATCAGCTTTGCCAATGCCAGTCTTACTCTTGCATCTTTGAATTTTTCATCTCTTAAATTAAAGGCAAGAAAGCTATAGGGTTTCGCCATTTGATTTTCAGCAGCAATGAACTTAGCTCGTTTACCAACTTTTTCTCTAAAGCTTTTGCGAAAGAAAAAACCATGGCTGACCGGATGAAAATAGTCGACCCCCCCAGTGCGAATCAGTCTCATAGCCGCTTTCTCAGTGTCGACAATTTTGACCTCGATCTTATCAAAATTGTAAATGCCGCTTAGGTACTTCAGCTGGTTGCCCCACCATGACTTATTCTTTAAAAGCGTAATCTGTGATTTCTCCACCTTCCCCAAGCGGTAAGGCCCTGAGCCAATCATAACCCTGTCTACTTTTCGCATAGGGTTTTCATAGGAGCTCTTAGGTGCGATTGGATTCAACCTGCCGAGTAAGATATCAAAATTGAGGAAATAAGGCTTATCAAAGCGAACAATAACTGAGTTTGTACCATCTGCTTTTACTGATCTAATCTTGTCAAAATAAGGCGCTCTATGACCGGCATCAAACTCTGGGTTCAATGCCGCATTAAAACTGAATTCGACATCGGTTGCTGTGAGTGGTTTGCCGTTGTGAAACTTCAAACCTTCTCTAAGCACAAGACGATACTTTTTATTTGGCTGCAAAGTCTCTACACTTTTCACCAAGCCTGGCCAGTATCGGTTTGTCGATGGGTCCCATATCATTAGACTGTCGAGTACAAGACTACGAATAAACTCGGCAACCGCAGTGCGGGCTTTCACAGGATGTAGAGTGCCCACAGGGCCAATGATGGCCACTCTGAAAGTTCCACCTTTAGGTGGATTGCTCGACCCAACTGCCTTAAATGGCGCTTGATGCAATCGGGCCTCGTAACCGAATGCCAATGAGCTACAGCAAACAAGAAACATAAATATCAACGTGCTGAAAAAAGTTCTCATGAGACCCCCTTTTCAAAGACTACAACGAATCTCTTCGTTTTTTGAGTCTAAAGCCCAACGAGTCTAGGTGCTATGAGCTCACTCACCAATCTATTCTGACCAGTGTTTGACGACAGAAGCTAGTTAACCTATTTGAATAGTACCGGGAGCGTAAAAATGATGGAAAGTTTTGATGAAGGTCTGACGGGTAGCTACAAAAACGGTTTGTTTGGTATTCCAGCTAAAAAAGCAGAGTCAAAAGTTGTGATAGCTCCTGTGCCCTGGGACACGACCACATCTTATGGAAAAGGCACCTCGAAAGGTCCACAGGCGATTCTTCAGGCCAGCCCTCAAATTGACTTGTTTGACTTCGATCTCGAAAACAGCTGGAAAAAGGGCTACTACTGGGATGATGCGCTGATGCCCTTAGAACAGCTCAACAATCGCGTAAGACCACTTTCAGAAATGGTCATGTCGCAGCTTGAAGAAAGTGGCCAACTCAGCCCTGAAAACCGCCAGCTGCAGAGTGAAGTGAATTCTGCCTGCAAAAGCATGGTTGGTCAGGTCTACGAATTCTCGAAAAAAACAGTCGAATCAGGAAAACTGCTTGGCTTAGTTGGTGGTGATCACTCAACACCTGAGGGATACCTCAAACTCCTCTCAGAGAGACTTCAAGGTGATTTTGGGATTTTGCACATCGATGCTCACCACGATCTGCGAGTCAGCTACCAAGGCTTTGATCACTCTCATGCCTCAATAATGCATAACGTGATGTCGTTGCCCCAATCACCCAACTCTCTGGTTCAAGTTGGTATTCGAGACTTCTCTCAACAGGAATACAATTACTCCGAGCGCCACCCTAAGATTAAGACTTTTTGGGATCGAAAACTCAAGGCCGAGCTGTTTGCAGGCAAAACTTGGAGTGATTGCTGTAGCGAAATTATCGCGAGCCTGCCTGAGCGGGTTTATGTTTCTTTTGATATAGATGGTCTCTCCCCTGAGTTTTGCCCCTCGACAGGAACACCGGTACCTGGAGGCCTTAGCTACGATCAGGCCGTCTACTTACTCGCATCTCTAGGAAAATCTGGCAAAACTCTTATCGGCTTCGACTTAAATGAAGTCGCCCCTTCAAGTGACGGTAACGAGTGGGATGCAAACGTTGGCTGCAGACTGCTTTTTCAACTTTGTGGTTGGCTCGCTGAATCAGATGCGAAGCTATAAAGCTCTTATTTTGACTTAAGAAGCTCTTTAACTTGGTCTTCAGTGATCGCATCTGCAACAAAGAACTTTTCAGGGTCAAAGATCTCTAGCTCTGACTCGTGTTGCTCTAAAATCTGAGTTTTGACGCTTTCTTTTGGCACCACTCGGCCTTTACCAACGCCCGGGCAAAAAGTAGCGATTTCTTTGGTCCATGTCTTTGCATTCATATTCTCTGGCCAGAAGGGCCAGGTGCGACACTGGGTCGGTCGCCCCTCGTAAACATCACACTGTTTTTTCGAATTTAAGAAACGGCATTCTGGCCCATCAGCATTGTCTTTTAAGCGGTAAACACCATCGTCGTTTGTACAATGTGTTTTGGTAAAGCTCGCCGTCGGAATACCCATGGCTTTTGCCATATCTTTACGGTCTTGTAAGGTGAGATAGACATGGCCGTATTCGCCTCGAGAGACACAGCACTTACCAGAGCCCTGGCACTCAAAGCGAAAGGGCTTATCAAAAAACTTAGAATCAAATTTTGACACTTTAGCGTGCGTAACGCTTGTCGACGCTCTCTCTTATTTCTGCGCCTTCAATGCTCAAACGAGTCCAAGGAATAGCAAGAAGTCTCTCTGATTCAATAGGCTCTTCAGTCTCTTCACAGATACCGTAAACGCCATTCTCGATACGCGACAAAGCCATTTCGATTTCGACGAGTTGTTTTCTCAAGCGCTCGTGCATTGAGAGAAACTCAGTCTCAGCCAAAGCACGAAGTGTTTGGTCACCTTCGTCTCCACCCTTGCTGTCGTCATTATTTAAGTCTTGTCGTGATTCTCTTACACGGTTCAAAAGTTCGGACTTAGTCTCTAGTAGCTTTTCTCTGCACTTCTCAACAAGATCAGATGGAACTGCTGCAATCATTTTTTCCTCCCCCTCGCGATGGCACTCTAGCTGAAATATTTTTACTAGTGCCAATCTGGAACTGAACTATTTACACATTAGTTGATGATCAAATGCAAGTACAATTTCTTAAATCAACTTAAATTTTGTAAACCCCTGACAAGACAATATTTTTCCCAAAACATTTGTGCTGGCCTTTTGGGCAGGCAGAAATTCTACCCGCCGATTTCAGAGTCTGAAATAGAAAAACTTACTACGTATCAATCTGAGACAGTCCAATTGCCAAAAACTAAGATGCGTTGCGCTAGAAGCCGATCTTTTGAACCCTAAAGGCGCGCCAAACCAACTTCTCACTGACCCAAGCGACACCCAAGCCCCCTGTGTCGATCTTGTACCAGCCATTTTCTGAATCCAGCTTCTTAAACGCAAAATACCTACCCGCGTTCTTTAGCTTTGCCAGTGGGTATTTCGTGCCGGGCCCCTGCCTGAGGTTTGCAATCCTTGTCTTTACCACTAGACACTGACCCGAAGAAGTTACGAGGGTTCTATAAACCCAGTGCTTAGCACCATCAACATCTTTTACTTGAATCCAAGAACCTTGCCGCTTCACTTCTTCAAGCGGCATGTGCTGTTGAACTGTCCACGAAATGGCAAAACGACTGCCCGGGCCCTCTCTTAAGTTTGCTTTGTTGCCCTTTACGCAAAGCCCTAGTGCAAAAGATGGGCACATCGTCGCTGATAAAAAGAGCAACACAAATACAAACCGAATCATGAATCTTACTATTGCTCTGGATTTGCTTTGAGTAAAGCCCTTGATCTGAGCTTCGCCATGTTCTAGCCCAAACTTTGATCAATGACGTGTCTAAACAATAGATTGAGCATTCTATTGTCAGTGACTCTCATAAGCTGTACAAAAATGAAGCTATGGAACTTGTGTCTGCATTTGGAATGTTAATTGGTGGCTTCGCCATCCTACTTATCGGCGGAGAAGCCCTGGTAAAAGCCGCGGTCAGTCTAGCTCTGAGATGGAACATTTCACCCGCATTGATCGGGCTAACAGTAATCGCGGCGGGAACCTCTGCGCCTGAGCTGTTTACCAGCATCACTGCAGCGCTAAAGGGCGCAAATGACATTGCTTTAGGTAATGTGGTGGGCTCAAACATTTTTAATCTATTGGCAATTCTTGGAGTGGCTTCACTTATCAAGCCGAATAGAGTGCAAAAAAGAGCCATAATTGTCGAGATTCCGTTTTTGCTGATGGCTTCGATTGCGATGATCACATTTGCTTACGATGGAGGCATTGACCGAATTGAAGGGGCGGCACTGGTTATTGCGTTGGCCGGCTTTCTTTATATGTCATTTGTGAAATCCGAAGGGGCCGATGAAGCCGACGATGACGAAATCGATGAAGAATCTAAATTAAAGAACGTCTATTGGGATTTCGGCTACCTTCTTGTTGGCTTTGCAGCTCTTCTTGCCGGAGCTCAACTTGCTCTCGAAGGCGGCATTCAGCTAGGCACTATTTTTGGTCTATCAGAACGAATCATCGGTGTGACAATTATTTCAGTAGGAACCGGGCTACCTGAATTGGCTACCTCTGCTGTGGCAGCTTATCGTGGTCGCAATGACATCGCAGTCTCAAATGTCATTGGCTCCAACCTTATGAACACGTTAGGGGTAATTGGTACGACATCTCTTGTGCAACCCATGCCTGCCTCTGAAAAGATCATCACTTCTGATTGTGTATGGATGGTTGCAGGTTTGTTTATTGTATTTCCTATTTTTTATCTCGGCAGAGGCACTATCGGAAGACCAATGGGTCTGTTTTTACTCTTTGGCTATGTTTCTTATCTCGGCTTTTTAATCAGCACACCCTAGCTCATGCCTTCAGTCATCTATGACTTCGGGGTTCACGTCACGAATAGCTCTAGGCCCGCCCTGAAAGGTCTCGCTCGATCTCTGCGAGTGGTTCGAGTAGGTGTAGACCTTGAAGCCTGCTCCACCAGGAAAGCCCTGTGATTGACCACTGTAGAACTTGTATTTGCCTGTTGCCACAGCATGCTTGAGATGAGCCTTTACCGCCTTTACCAACACAAACCTTGTGAAAGGCACGACTAGAAAAAAACCAAAGGCATCAGTTACAAAGCCAGGGGTGATCAGCAAGAGACCGCCAACAAATACCAATAGGCCATGCAGTAGGCTATCAGCAGGAACCCCACCTTTGTTTAACTCACCTTGGATCTGTGCGAAGATAGCTCGGCCCTGAGATTTGGCTAAGAAGGCTCCAACAAAACCTGTAACAAGCACAATGCCAAAAGTATTTAGAGCACCGATTTGGGCCCCCAGTTTCAGCAAAAGATAAAGCTCGATCATAGGCATACCGACAAAAAGCAAAAACAGAATAAAAAACACTTAAGCCTCCTTCAGCTCAAGCATCACAGGGCAATGATCTGAGCCCATCACCTGATCTAAAACTTCAGCTCTAACTATGCGATCTTTCAGGCCCTCACTGACACAAATATGATCAATTCTCCAGCCCCGATTCACTGACCGAGCACGCTCGCGGTAAGACCACCACGAAAACTTTTGCTCTTCATCCGGATGCATGTGTCTAAAGGTGTCGACAAAGCCGTCTTTTAAGAAGCCCTGAAACCAATCTCGTTCTTCAGGTAAAAAGCCGCTAATCTTGCTGAGCTTCTGCGGGTCGTGCACATCGTGTTCAAGGTATGCAACGTTGTAATCGCCCAACACAACAACCTCGTGCCCCGCCTTCAAATCTGCGCGTAAATGCTCCTGAAATCTCGCCAAAAACTCTTGCTTAAAATCATGGCGTTCTTGCCCGGAGCCCCCATTAGGAAAGTACACATTGTAGAGCTTGAACTGCTCAGTCTCAGCTACTACAAAGCGACCTTCAAAATCGAACTTGCGAATACCAATACCGTAGCTTACCTGTTCGGGCTGCAAGCCAGGTGAAAAGATTGCTGTGCCCGAGTAGCCCTTCCGTCTTGCTGTCGAAAAGTAACCGGCAACACCGTTGATCTCTCTCAACTCAGATTCAATTTGATCAGGATGAGCTTTCGTCTCTTGAATACAAAAAAAGTCTGGTTTTTCTTCGTTATAAAACTTCAGAAAACCTTTTTCTGCACATGCTCGAATACCATTCACATTCCACGAGATAATTTTCATATGGGCGTATTATCACGCCGCCCAATTTTCTCCAATATCAGGGCGCATCATTAGTGGTGAAAGCCATTTAAATCCGTCTACAGAGTTTCTTGCTGACGCCACAGAACTGTGGCACGGTTTAGGCTCGAAATTGGCAACTTCTCAAAAGGAGATCTACACTATGCCTATGATTGGCCAGCCCGCACCGGCTTTTACAGCCCCTGCTGTTGTTGAAGGCGGCGACATTAAAGATATTAGCTTGAGCGATTACAAAGGCAAATGGGTCGTTCTTTTCTTCTACCCTCTCGACTTCACTTTTGTTTGCCCTACTGAGATCACTCAGTTCCGAGACACTCTCGATAGTTTTAAAGAAGTTGGGGCCGAGGTAATTGGAGCCAGCATCGATTCCGTTCACGCACACATGCGATGGATAAAAGATGACTTAGGTGAGTTAAAGTACCCACTCATCGGAGACGTTACCAAAAGAGTTTCTCGTGATTATGGAGTGCTTATTGAAGACGCTGGTATCGCAACTCGCGGCACTTTTATCATCGACCCTGAAGGAACAATACAGTACACGGGTATTCACAATCTAAATGTTGGCCGTGATACTGGTGAAATTTTAAGAGTGCTGAATGGTCTAAAATCGGGAGAGCTCTGCGCAGCTGGCTGGAAGCCAGGAGATGATCACCTCAAGCCGTGATCGCATAATTTGTTAGCTCTAATAAAAAAGCCCCAGTGATCAACCGGGGCTTTTTTTGTTGTGCTCAGTATCTCAAAGCTAGTCGACCACTTCAGAGAAACTAAATGGAACTGTAATCAAGCTCACATCAGCTCCCTCGAAACCAAAAGTTTGAACCTGCACGATCAAAGTCACTTGATCACCATAGGCAACCGCACCTGCAACAGAATAGTCTTGTGGGCAGCCTCTTGAAGTCGGCACCCAGCCTTGACCGCCTCTTTTTAGCTTATCGTCATGAACTACAACTGGTGCATAAAACTCTTTGTCAGCCGATGTCGCAACAATTGAATAACCCAAAAGCTTGTTAGGGCCGAGATCAGGAATAAGCCCCTCTAAACCTTTGCAGCCTTCGAAACGCTCTGCAGTCACATCGATCACCTCACCGCTCTTGTACAGATAGACTTGCTTATCATTGTAAACCAAGCCACCAATGCGTGGACCAAAGGTCACTAGCAATTGTTCACCTTTAGTTGGATCGATACCATATTGACTTAAAACAGAGCTGGCTTTCGCTCTAGCTGATTTTGTAAAACTTGAGAGGGACTGAAGAGCTTGCTCCTCGCCGAGTTCACCGTTTACGTCAAGATAATCTGAAAGCTCGGGGCTACGGCTCCAACCTAAAGGAACATACTTATCGTTTACCGTATCAAGGATGTAAATCTGCGAAGTGAGATTACCTGAACCATCTTGGATCACAACTTCTTGAAAAGCCATATGTGAACCATTGGCTGAATAACCCAAAAGATGCATAAAGGGTGTGTCTTCTGCCATTGCTGTCGTTGCAAATAGGCCCACCAAAACCAATAAAAACCTTTTCATAACCTTCTCTCCTTTTTTGAATGAATGGAGATATACCACGCCTAGCCGGCCGAACCGCTCATGCAACTAGTTGGTTGTTGGAAATTCATAGCACCTTGAGAATTCTACACCTGAGCTGAGACTTGTTAGACCTGACCTTTTGCCAGACAGATCATATGCTTTCTGTGCCAAAGCCTAGCTATATGCTGGCCAGAGGTTTAGGCCCCAGCTGCAAATCTGCTGTAGGCCTCAGTAGAGTTCACAAATCTTTGAAATGACTGACCTTTGCGTGATCTCAATTTAAGGCTCTAGTTTTTTGAACCGATAAGATACATAAGGAGCAGCTGCGAGTTCAGTTGAGAATTGAGATCAGGATGTCAGCTAAGAGAAGCATTAAAACTCAAATTAAACCCGCTTCAAAAAAGAGCAATCTGTCTGCTTTTGATCAGCTTGATGGTTGGCACCCGTGGCAAGAGGCCGCATCAAACAGTTACCTACTTTATCCTGTGAGAAAACTCCAAGGCGGTCGAGTTGCTTGGTTCAACTTTGCTTTAGCCAAAGAGATGGGCCTTTTACCTAAGAAAGCCTCGGAGAAGATCACTGCTAAACTTGAAAAGAAATTGCTAGAGACCTTCTGCTTAAGAATCGTGAACGAATACGACCAAGAAAACGACATTCGCTATACCCCGAGTGTGATGAAGGAACGACCTTACATGGCGACTCGCTATTTGCAGCTTCAACACGATGACAAAACAGGACGAACATCAGGAGATGGACGCTGTATATGGAACGGGGTCGTCAATCACAAAGGAAAAACCTGGGATGTCAGTTCGCGAGGCACAGGAGTCACAGCTTTAGCTCCTGGCTCTGTTAAATCAGATGTGCCGCTAGAGTCTGGAAACACAGACCATGGCTACGGCTGTGGTCTCGCTGAGATCGATGAGCTTTATGGCTCTGCAATTATGGCCGAAATCATGCACTTGAACGGCTTTACCACTGAGAGAATGCTAGCCATCATCGATATTGGCGAAGAGTGTGCAATCGGCGTCAGAGCCGGCGAAAACCTGTTTCGACCAGCTCATTTATTTATGCACCTAAAGCAAGAGAACCTCAGCGAACTGAAGCGTGCGACAGACTTTTTAATTGATCGGCAATACCGCAACAAAGAGTGGAATTTTTCAACGAAAACCCGCAATCGATACCGCTTATTGCTAGAAGAGGTTTGCGAGAGCTTTGCACAATTCGCGGCTCAGCTTGAGAGAGAGTATATCTTTGCCTGGCTAGACTGGGATGGCGACAATGTGCTGTCTACGGCAGGAATTATCGACTACGGCAGCGTGCGACAGTTTGGGGTTCGACACGATCAATACCGCTATGATGATGACGATCGTTTCTCAACAAACCTCAACGAACAAAAAGCAAAGGCCAAACTTACGATCCAAGTGTTCGCACAAATGGTGGAGTACTTAGTTACAGGTAGGCGGCGTCCGCTTGGGGAGTTTAAAAATCACCCAATACTCGAACGGTTTGAAGAGCATTTCGACTATTACCTTCAGTGCCATTTCTTGTATCAAATGGGTCTCAAGAAAGCGCAAAGAGAGCAGCTGTTGAATGACCATAGGTCTGAAGTTGAAAAGCTCTTCTCCGAATTTCAAAGCCTTGAGAAAAGAAAAACCCGACGAAAACAACAAAAAGTCGCAGATGGTGTCAATAGGCCAGCTATCTTTAACATGAGACACTTCTTAAGAGACTTTCCTGAACTACTCTTAATGACAAAAAAGAAGTCAGACCCAGATCTAATTTCTGCACAGGAGTTCTGCGATTCGTACAAAACTGACTTTGCCTCGCGCAATGACTTAAAGGTCAATGCAAACGTAGGCAAACGAATTCTCAAGCTGCAAAGGCAATATGTAGAATGCCTTAGGTTGATTGAGGGAATTTCCTGGAAAAAACTGACCAAGCAAGTTTCAGAGCGATCTTCAGTGATCAATAGAACTGACAGGGTTACGGGCAACGCCCTTATCAACATGGTAAACGAAATTCTTGTTCGAAGACGACAAGGCCTCCCCGATGGCAACATCATGGAGACAATGGATGAATTTATTCAGAGTCAGGTCACCCGCCCAGACGTCACCGACAGCGAAGAGACCCAGAAACTGAATCGCTCACTTAGAAAAGACCCGCTTGGCAGGGCATTTCTAACGCTTGTTGAAGACTACCGAGAAGACATTTAATTGTTTCGCCGCAAGCCCTAAGCGGACTCGAACAAGGTTCAAATAAAAATTACCTGGTTTTGACAGCCGAGATATCCAAAAAAGCCAAAATTTTCGACGACTTCCATCAATGACGCATCATGCTTAATGGGCTTTCTTTTAGGCTTTTGTGCTAGAAATGAGTCAATTTCTGGGAGGTGCTTGAGTGTATATCGTAACCGGAGCCACTGGTTTTATTGGAAGCGCAGTTGTTTGGCAGCTTAACCAAGCTGGCATCACAAACATCGCAGCATGTGACACCATTTCTACAGAAGATCGACCTCGAGCACTTGCTTCATATCAATATGAAAAATTCTTTGGCAAAAAAGAGTTACTTGAATGGCTTGCAACCGAAACTCCCAAGATTACAGGCATTGTGCATATGGGTGCGAGCTCTTCAACGACAGTCACCGATGAAGAGTTTTTGAAAGAGAACAACGTCGAGTACACTCAGAAGCTTTTTGACTATTGCAGGCAGCACGGTGGAACTTTCATTTACGCTAGCAGTGCATCTGTCTACGGCGACGGCGATCTCGGCTTTGATGATACCGACCCAACTGATAAGTTCGTCCCGATGCACGCTTACGGTAGGTCTAAAAAGAATTTTGATGTTTGGGCCATGGCTGAGGATAAAACACCAGAGAACTGGTTTGGCTTGAGATTCTTTAATGTTTTTGGCCCTAATGAGTACTACAAGGCCGACATGCTGAGCGTTCCTTACAAAGCCCTTCAACAGATTCAAGAAAAAGGATCTGTTAAGCTATTCAAATCTAACCACCCTGATTACAAAGACGGAGAACAAAAAAGAGATTTCGTCTACGTTAAAGATATCACTCGTTGGATCCTTGAGCTTTTGCAAAACCCAGATAGTGCAAAGAGCGGTATTTACAATATGGGCTACGGTACAGCTCGCACCTGGAAAGACTTAGCCTATGCTTTGTTTAAGAGTGTCGACAAAGAGCCTAACATTGAATGGATCGAGATCCCTGACAAGTTGAAAGATCAGTACCAAAACTTCACTGAAGCCAAAATGACAAAGTGGTTTGATGAGGGCTTGAGTGAGCCTCAGTGGCCACTTGAAAAGTCTATTGAAGATTACGTGAAGAACTACCTTCTTGAGTCTGACCTTTACCTAGGAGAAGACTCAAAATGATGAACACCATAGCGTCTCTACCCGACCACCTCAAAAAGTATGTCGTTGAGCAAAACTACGAGAAATACACACCAGAGGATCAGGCTGTATGGCGCTATATCATGCGGCAACTGAAAGCCTTTCTCAGCACATATGCACACCCCCTTTACTCAGAGGGCCTACAAAAGACAGGAATCACGCTAGATAAAATACCCGTTATATCTGAGATGAACGACATGCTTAAGAAATTTGGATGGGGTGCCGTTCCGGTGAGCGGCTTTATTCCGCCAGCAGCCTTTATGGAGTTTCAATCTCTTGGCGTTCTGCCCATTGCTTCTGACATGAGATCTCTCGATCACATTCTCTATACACCAGCGCCAGACATCGTTCACGAAGCTGCTGGCCATGCACCCATTTTGATTGACCCTGATTATGCAGCTTACCTTAAACAGTACGCTGAAGTCGCAAGGCACGCGCTGATCACCAGGCAAGATCTCGATCAGTACGAGGCCATCAGAGTACTCAGCGACATTAAAGAGAATCCATCGAGCACAGCTGCTGAGATTAGGCAAGCTGAGCAAAAGCTAGACGAGGTCAACGCAGCTATCGAGCACGTCTCAGAGGCCGGCTGGCTTTCGCGCATGAATTGGTGGACAGCAGAGTACGGCTTGATAGGCAATGTCGACTCACCAAAGATTTACGGAGCTGGGCTTCTCTCTTCTGTCGGAGAAGCAAAAACCTGTCTTGAAAAGGCTGTTAAGAAGATTCCTCTCTCGGTCGATTGTATTGACACATCTTACGACATCACTGAGAAGCAGCCTCAACTGTTCGTCACACCAAGCTTTGAACATCTACACAAGGTTCTAGATGACCTTTCAAAAAAACTGGCTTACCGAATCGGAGGAGCTGAGGGCATCGAAAGAGCTCGAGCTGCGGCAACAGTGAACACGGTGGAGCTCGATACTGGCTTGCAAGTTTCTGGTATCGTAGACCGTGTCGATCTCGATCAAGCTGGTGAAGTGTGTTTCTTTCATATGGATGGCGGCTGCCAAATTTCAAGGCAACGCCAGCAGCTCGAAGGTCACGGCAAAGATTACCATAGCCATGGGTACTCAACACCGATTGGCCCAATCAAAGGCTATGACAAATCGCTGGACCAATTTAGCAGTAGCGAACTTGAACGTGCCGGTATAAAAATGGGCTCTAAAGTGGATCTAACCTACATTTCTGGCATTCGAGCTCAGGGCAGAGTCAAAGACCTTCTTTACAGCCAAGATCGACTCGACATCATAAGCCTCGAAGACTGTACCCTCACAAAAGGTGCTGAAACTCTCTTTCAGCCTGAATGGGGTGTTTTTGATCTTTCTTGCGCTGGAGCTGTAGCAAGTGTTTTTGCAGGACCAGCCGACAGATTGGTATTTGAGGTTGAAGAGGATTTCGTGGCATCGCGAGTTCCACAGCGAAACATTTCGGCCAAAGAAAAGAAACTATATGATGTTTTCGAGAAAATCAGATCGCTTGCGATTCAAGAGGGCCTTTTAGAAGCCGACTTTGAAAATGTAGTTAACGAATGGAGCCAGGACGGCGACAAAAACTGGCTCGCAGGCCTTGAGCTTTACGAATTGGCTCTTCGTGAAAAAATGAAACCCGATCAAATCGATCAGATATCGGCATCTTTTGATGATATACAAGATCCTACAATTAAGACCTGCCTCGAAGACGGGCTCGATCTGGTCAAAAGCGAAAGCAACTGACCACCGGCTTGACCTGATGATTGTACCGAGCGTCGCACTGGCCTATTGCAGACCGAAAATGATGAAGCGAATTATTCATTTCATGGGTCAGTGCCAGGTAGAAGAGCTCCTTTTTTATCGCCCCTTTTTGTCTGACAAGAGTTATGAAAAGAGTTCTCTCTACACAGAAGCCGAGGTCAAAGAGAGCTATTCGCTTGGCCTCTCACAGATTAGACAGACTGAAAGCAACCTTAGGGTCAGTTTTCATACTCATCTCAAACCTTTTTTAGAAGACTTAGTTCTTTCACGCTTTTCAGCTGACAACATTCTGATTGCAGAGCCAGATGCAAAGCCTTTTCAGCCAGCTGGTGCAATGCAGCCACCACTGGAACTTTTAGTTTTTGGCCCTGAGCGTGGGTTTACTGACAAAGAGCTAAAGCTCTTTGAAAAGCATCAAGTCCCAATGAACTCTTTTGGTGATATGCACCTTCGGCTAGAGTCCGCGATTCCCTTTATTTTTGGTCAAATAAAGGCACTTAGCTCTACCAAGTAGGCCATTTGCAGTCTCTTACATTCACGCGTGAACTTACTTTCTCTTTTTGAAGAGGCTTCCCATGATTTCACCAAGGTCAGCACTCAGGAGATCTTTACCAGAGATAGGAGCTTTATGATTCTGAAGCAACAGAGTCTCACGTCTCGCGTCTAGAAAATCTGGGTCGTAAGTCATAGCTGAAACAAAACACGCCATGGCACCCATCCTAACTTGTCTATCCCTCTTATATAAGCCCAATACGAACTGATAAAGAGCCGTACGCTTTTCTTCTGAATCATAGCCCTTCAAGATCTTGTCTGTTTGCTCAAGATTCTCGGGCGTGTGCTGTTCGGCTATTTTCAACCTCGCCCACAAGAAGTGCAACTCAACTTCTGTGCCCTGATAGAGATCATAGGCCTTCGTTAGCAGCTCAAAAGCTCGGCCAAAGGAATTCTTCTTTAAGAACATCTTGGCTTTTTGAGTTAGTTCTTCAGCCTCTATCTGCACACGAGCTGCTTTTTGCTTAATTTCGTTATAATGCTTTTCTCGAGCCTCTTGATTACCCAAAATATCGTGAGCTTCACTCACCTTAGAGAATAGGCGTGTCGCTGTCTCTTTAACTTCTGCAGATACGCCCACCATTTTATCTGGATGATTGGTTTTTGCGAACTCTTTGTAAATCTTCTGAACCTCGGCAACACTCACCGCTTCGGTTGCCCCAAAGTATATGAATACTTCCTCTGGCTTCATGTGTTTTACTTTTTCGTAAACGTGCACAACTTTTTCAGCGAGACTTTTACCAGCAAGGCCCTTTTTCTCGGTATCAAAAATTATCACTCTCTTAAGAGTCAACAAGTGAATCGCTTTGTAGATTTGAGCCGGGTCGAATGCTCTCGTCTCAATAAGCTCGTTGATCGTAAAGTTCTGTTCGGCAGACTGGTGAATGTTAGGTGTCGCATTTAATATCGAAAAAGCCTGCAAAGATAGTTCAGAAGTGTACTGAGGACCTTTCAATATAGGGAACTCTCCCCAATCTTTGTAAAAGTCTTTGATGTAATTGACATCTAGAATGTCTTCAGTGACCTTATTAAAAAGTGGCATCAACTCATCAAGACTGACACCTGGAATATCTTCTTTGAGTCTCTCAGGAGCGAAGTTAAATTGAAGCCGCTCAGGTGAAATCAAATTTTTGATTTCCGCAATTGCCTGTTGCTTTCTGATGTCATTTACCGAGTGCGGGCTAATAAGAGCTTCATTCAACAAAGTCTTGAGCAAATCGCCTTTTAGCACCTTCTCTCCTAGCTCTTTTATATCTTCTTGAGTAATCACACCTTGCTGCATCAGTGACATAGCTAGCGTAGCAGCCGAATCTGGGCTATCAACGTTAGTAACCAACCCTTTGCAAAGCGAGATACCATGAATCTCACCGGCTTGATTGATGATATTGAGGTGGCCACCAACCTTTGCATCCATAAGAACACTCAAGATAAATGGCAAATCATAACCACTCACTTCTTCTAGACTCTCAATGGCCTTTCTTCGCTCACGCGCAGACTCATAACCCTTTGAAATCAACTTGTGAAGGGGTACCGTTTCTTCTGAAATAAGGTTAGCCAAATGCTCGTTTAGTAGCTCCTCTAACTTTTCGAGGTCTATAGGCTTAACTAGAAAGTCTACAGCCTGCGCATTTGTCTTAGCTTCATCAATAAAGTTTTTATCTTTAAAAATACCACTACTAAGAATGATTGGCTGTTTACCAAAACGAGTGTCTCGAAACTCGATCGCAAGATCGACTCCGTTTTTAGCAGGTAACATACAATCAATAATTGCAGCATGTACTTGCACCATTCTCACCTGCTGGAGTGCAAGATCGATATTTTTGGCCACCAATGGTTTAAAGCCAAACTTCTTAATAGCGCCTTCTAGCACCTTAAGAACCGTAATATCATCGTCTACAACTAAGATTTGGATTTCACTCTTTTTCACAAAGATCTTATCGGGTTAGAGCCCGCAACAGTTGATACATATTGGTAGAGTTTTTCTCTCAAAAGGCTGCATATTGATTCTAAGCGAAACCTGGACCTCAAGCCAGCAAGGCATCTTGAGCCCATGGGGCTTTCTTAGCTTAGCCAAAGTGCTTTTTGTAAGCTTCACCCAGCCTTTTGGTCAGGGTTTCGAGGTTGAATGGCTTCACAATGTAAGCACTCACGCCAGACATCGCTGCCTCAATAACAGCCCCTTTTTCGCTTTCAGTGGTGACCAAGAGAAAAGGAAGACCTTTGAAATTCGCTATAGAACGCACCTGCTTAAGAAAATCTAGACCACTAGGGCCTGGCATGTTTAAGTCTGACAGAACCAAAGTGATCGGCGTCTCTGTTTCATAGCTGGCATTTAGCTTTTTCATAGCCTCATTCGCATCTTCAGCTGTAGTGATTTTTTTAAAACCCAACCGGTTTAGGTTATCTACGACGAGGCGACGAATGTTCAATGAATCATCAACGACGAGAATATGAGTTTCTTTTGCAAACATGAAATCCCCTACTAGCAGAATTACGCAGCTACGATACTAGCAGTTTCTCGTGATAAGTCTGGAAGATCAATCGTAATAATTGTTTCTTTGCCCAAAGTTGAGTCAACCCGAACCACACCGCCAAGATCTTCAACAGCAGCTTTAACGGCGTCCATACCTACACCTCGGCCTGAAAACTCGCCTACCTGATCTCGACTAGAAAAGCCTGCCTCGAAGATCGAGAGCATTATTTGATTATCTGTTAAACCAGCCGCAAATTCAGGACCTTTGTCGCCGGTTATCTTATCTCTGAGCTTGTCAATGTCGATGCCTTTGCCATCATCGCGAATCACAACATGCACCCGCCTCTGACCGCCTTGTTCAACAAAACTTGAAGACACCGTGATGTGCCCAAACTCATCTTTACCTGCGGCGGCTCTCTCACTGGGGCTTTCGATTCCGTGATCAACTGAGTTTCTGAAGACATGCACTAGGCTGGCAACTACCTTCTGATAAGGCTCAGGTAGAACTCTTACACCTGAGTTTTCAAACATGATCGGCTTGACCTTCTTCTCTTGGCGCTCAGCGACCTGCTGAACGGCATCATTGTAGTGATGCAAAAGAGACGGAACGTCTTGAAAGATAAACTCGGCTTTAAAATCTTCGACAATCTCATGGTGAACGCCAGCTGCTGTGAGTGAATTCGCAAACGACAACAAGTCTTTGGCCGAAAGCTCAATCTTTCTCTCGTCACCCAGTGAAACCAGATCAAAGATGTCCTGGTTGTCTTTTATAAACTCGTAATACGAAGACCTTAAAGTCCCGCAAGATTCGAGCATCTCGCTGAGCTCTTCTGAAGACGGAGGGCGTTCATCGCGACGAATAGGCTCGAGCAAGGTTTGAAACTCTCGCGAGCGCTGCCTAATCTTCCAAGCATGAAATGCAGCAGCTTCTCCCTCAAGGGTATGAAGGGCGCGAAACAAAAAGTCTGGGTCAAGGTCACCACTACTTTTTTGAAGAATGCCCTGAATGGCAAAGATGTTCTCTTTGGTCGCACCAAGAAACTCTGAGAATTGATTCTTATTGCGAATCAGTTTCGTAACCATTTTCACAAACTCTTGCTCTTTCTCGAGTGCAATCGCAGCCTGGTGTTCAACAGTCTTGTCTGTCGCAACCAAAACTACGTTTTCTAGCTGATCATCTTCAGTAAAAATTGGAAAGTAATCTAAAGTGATAAATCGATCAGCTTCTGAGTGATGGTACTCTTTTGGTGCAAGCTCTTTCATTGAATCGAAGGGCAAAGCCTGTGAGAAGGTAGCTGTCTGCCATTGCTGAAACTGCTCTTTCTCACCCTCTTTGAGACCTAAGACATCTGCAATATTTTGATCCTTAGGCGTAGACTCTAAGACTTCCTTACAAGCCTCAGTGTAGATATCGCCACACATACCAGTTGAGTCGAAAACCAAGAAACCTTGCCCCAAGCTATTCATAATCGCTTGCAACATCTTGTTGGCCTTTTTGACCTGCTTGGTTCTCTCCTCAACCATCTGCTCCAAATTTTTTGAATATTGCTCAAGCTGCTCTCTGGCATCTTTGAGCTCGGCAATCATGTCTTCCTTTTGCTCAAGTTCACCTTGGTATTTGGTATGGAGTCTTTCTTCTAAGGTCACATCGTGGATCATGACCGTCCATCTCGGGTTGCCCTTAGGGTCTTGAAATGGCTGAATCGAAAGTTGAACCTTCAATGAAGAGTCATCTTTCAACACCATCATATCCATCTCTTGAACTGGAGCGGGTGAATCTTGCCCGTTTGTGCCCTCTTTGGTAACAAAGTAGTCGGCCTGCGATACGTTGATGACATCATAGACTTTAACGGATTGCGATTTGGTCAACCTTCTTACCGAAGAGTGAGCAAGAGTCGCAGCAGCATCGTTGCAATAGACAATGTTTTTCTCTTGATCGATTACAAAGACACCATCGATCAAGGAGTCAAAGAAGCTATAGTCCATGTCATCCTTAGTTGTCTTACTTGTTCAAAAATTTAAAATATTTTGACTCGATGACATCCATTTCCATCTCATCACCAGTCTCCTCGTCTGTAAACTCATCAGGAGCCGTGACTTCGCCGCCGTTAAAATCTTTTCCCTCTTCGAAAAGTACCATTTTTTCATTACCTGAATCTTCACTAAAGTAAGGAACATAAAAGCTCTCTACCTTTGCATTATCAGGCAAGAATCCCGCAACCATATTGATCTGATCAACGATGACTTTAGGGCACTTCTTGTAAGTGATTTTTGATTCTCCTGGAATTGTCTTAACCCACTTGATCCACTCGCGAATACCGCAAGAGTTGATTGACTTCACGTTGTCGAGATCAAGGCTCACACTTTGAGCGCCGGCAGCTTCAAGTCCACTGAACACAGCATCTTCATCGATACTACCCTCGAAGACAAATGTAACCGCTTCGCCCTCTTGATTTTTTGAAACTTTAAACTCGCTCATGCTTCCCCCTGCTCAATCTCAAAGAAGTGTAGGTTCTTTGGCAATTGACTGCGTTTTCTGGCACTTATGTTAATTGGAACAGAAATACTCACCACTGTAGCCTCGCCTTTGACAATGGCAACGTAGTAACTGCTACCAGTGTTAAATACGAGAAAACTCCCAATACCGGCTCCACCGGGTCCAAGATTCATTGACTCTGCCACACCGTCTCTGTAGCAGTTTTGAATCTTGGTCAGTAGAGGCTTCAACTGCAGGGTCCCAAAAGGGTCCTTGCAGCCGACCACAAGGCGATCATTATGAACACCTGCGAATAGAACTCCTTTAAAGTTCGAGCCCATTTCAATCGTATTATCAGCCCTGTCTTTTCCAGGGTTTTCATTTGTTTCAAGACTAACAAAAGGAGCATTGAACACTGCATTTGTAAACAGCTCATCAGCAGCGCTCACCAGCTCTGACATATGGTTAGCGGATTTCGTGTGCTGGCTCAAAAACTCTCTAAACTTCGTCAGGCAATCCACTTTCTCAGTAGCTTTTGAGAATTCGTATCTGAAGCCGGCGAGTTCTGCCTCTTGATCTTTACAGGCATTGTTTGGGGCCAAAATGGCCGAAACCGGAAAGTTGATGAAGTTCATTGGCTCTACAACCATCATCGCTGAAGTTTTCACTTCATTTTGTAAATCAGGTGAACCCTTTTGAACCATGTTGTCTATCTGCTGATTGACTGCACTATCTAAAACATCTTGAGGATCGTTCTCTTCAGTTAGACAAATGTTTGCACCAATGCAATAAGGCTTGCTGCGATCAGGCTGCTTGTCATAGATCATGATCTTCTCGCGCCATCTCTCATCAATTGTCTCGCAAAGTTCTGCGATTCTGTCATCAGCTAAGACTTTAGCTCCCATACACCATCTCTCTGTTGATAGTAGAAAACACACAGGTTTACATAGTCTTTATCGGAACCCAGCTAAAAGATTTAACAACATTTCAGAAATTACGGATGATTCCAGAGACAAAAATATCATCTCTAAACATAGTCGTTTCAAGATGGCGCAAGGTAGGTCTGGCCTTAAGATCTCGCGTTTCAAAAGCAGACGACCAAGACGGCGAGTTCTTCGAACCAATCAAACTGGCAGATTGAAAAACAGAAAGGCGATCACACATGCTTTGGCTAAAAAAAGCAGCAAAGGTTTTTGCCCCTCCCTCAACCATTACTGAGCAAATCCCAAGTTGAAACAGTTTTTTGCCAAGCTCTAAAAGACTCAGCTCACCACCAGGCATCTCTGGCACCTGAACATGGTTTATTGATCCGGGTGCCTTTGCCTGACAGCTCGATGATGTGACCCAAACTACCTTTGACTCAGGCCTGACTGAGGTCAATGACGAATCGACCAACTGGTCTCTTAACTTGGCTTTCGGGTCTAGCACGATCGCCCAATTCGAGCGACCAGAGAACCTAACATCACGAGAGTTAAGCCTTGGAGAGTCTTGCTCGAAGGTAGCGCGACCTACCAGCACAGCATCATGCTCACCGCGCATGACCTGCACATGAGCCCGAGACTCTTCGTTAGTGATCCACTGGCTTTCACCCGAGGCATTTGCAACAAGTCCATCAAGACTCGACGCCACCTTGAGATGAAACAAACAACGCGACTCGATTTGATTACACAAAAAGACCTCAGCCAATACTCGGCCCTCATCTTCAAGCTCTCTCATGTGCTCAACGACAATACCGGCCTGCTTAAGTACCTCCGCACCACCTTGAGCTTTAGGGTTGGGGTCTTTTACCAAATACACCACTTTTCCCAAATCGTACTGACTTAAAGTGTGGGCGCAAGAAGGTTGATTGCCCACATGAGCACATGGTTCAAGAGTCACAAATACCTTAGCTCCCTTAAGAAGCCTCTTATCATGAATTTTGCTCAAAGCATTGGTTTCAGCATGCTGCTCACCAAACTTTAAATGGGCACCCACGGATAAAAATCTATTGCTCGAGTCTAGAATACAGCAGCCCACAACCGGGTTAGGCGCAACCCAACCCCGGCCCTTTTTGGCCTCGAGGATGGCCCAAGCCATCGCTTCTTTATCGGTTAGAATCTGCATCTTCTCACACTACACACCTTGGTCGACAACTGAAAGCGGGGCTCCGACACAGTCACTAGCCCTGCCAAGACTTCCAATACTGTTTGAGTTCTGTTTGCTCCACTCCGGCGTCAACATGCAGAGGCCAGCGTGAGTCAACCATGACTGCGTACTCACTGGTCTCTGTTTTACCACCTACTGACTTTACAGCTTTTGGGTGGGGACCATGCGGAAAACCCTGTGGGTGAAAGCTCATCATGCCAGCATGTAGATTGTCCCGGCTGAAAAAATCACCGTCGTGGTAAAACAGCACCTCGTCGTAATCAATGTTTTGGTGATAGAAAGGTACCTTTAGCGCATCATCATCTTTTTCAAGCGGTCTGGGCAAAAAAGTGCAAACTACGAAATCACGGGCCACAAATGTAGTGTGAGCACTCGGAGGCAAATGCGCCCGGTGACTCATTAGAGGCATCATGTGATCCATATGTAAAGTGAAAGGGTATAGATCACCCTTCCAACCCACGACATCTGAGTAGACACAAGAGTCGTAGCTAAAGCGAGTGGTTTCGCCTAGCCTCTTGACTGCAATTTCTTTGATTTCAATGCCAAGCTCCTTCAAACGCGCATGCTGAGCTTCAAGTTCAGGCTTCTGTAAAGCATTTGGGTCGTAGATGGCGTGACGCCCGACAAGCCCTCTCTCTGGCTCTTCAAAATGACTCTGTAGGTTTTCAACAACAAAGAACTCACTCTTCTCTGCGGGAAAGAAAGTATGGTGTAAAGATCTCGGCACCACAACATACTGACCTGGGGAGTATTGCAAACGCCCATACTCAGTAAACACCTCTCCATTGCCCTTATGGCAGAAGTATAGCAAGTCTCCATCTGCATTTCTAATCGAAGTAGCTGACTGAGGCTCTAGAACGTCAATAAAGCTCATGTGCAAGGCCACAGCATTGTTATGCAACAGTCTTTGAGAACCTGCCGCCCTATCAAGCTTTACCAAGTCATACATGTGAGGCCTCAATGGACCATCAATATCGGTCCATCTGGTACTGGGCTTTGATTTTATTAGGTGAGACACCGGTCCAAAAAAGCCCTTTAGACCTTGCTCTTCTTCAAAGCATCCTTCCGGAATGCCTTTGTGACCCTGCCTAGTCGGCTTACCCTGCGTATAGTGGTGCATCTAGCCTCCTGTCAGACTTATAAGTATCCTCTGCGCTTTTGATCGCGCTCAATCGCATCAAACAAAGCCTGGAAGTTACCTTCACCAAACCCATCGTGACCTTTTCGTTGAATCACTTCAAAAAAGATTGGTCCGATGATGTTTTGAGAAAAGATCTGCAAAAGGTAGCCCTCTTCGTCTCCGTCTACCAAGATCTTGAGCTTTTGAAGATTCGACACATCCTCCTCAACACCCGGCAGCCTGTCTGGCACCATTTCATAATAGGTATCTGGCACTTCCAAAAATTTAACACCACGCTCGCGGAACTGACTAACTGAAAACTCAATATCTGAGGTCAACAGAGCCAAGTGTTGAATGCCTGACCCATCATACTCATCTAAGTACTCTTGAATTTGAGATTTTTGATCAGTCGGCTCGTTGATTGGAATGATAATCTTACCGCAAGGAGACTTCATCACCTTTGAAACAAGACCAGTCTTTTCGCCTTTTATGTCAAAAAACTTGGCTTCACGAAAGTTGAAAAGGTCAGTATAGAAATCACACCACTTTTGCATCTCACCTTGCGGAACATTGTTTGTGAGATGATCCACAGTTTGAACCTTCAAGCCCGCTTGATCAGTGTCATCAGTAAAATCAAAATCTTCTTTGTAGTTGGCCATGTCTTGGTAGCGATCGATAAAATAAACAGCAGAGTCTCCGATGCCGTAGATACCGGGGAAGCTATGACTTTTTTGGTCTTTCTCAATACCGAGATCTCTCGCACCTTTTGAGAGAGTATGTTTCATAGCGTGGTCGGTGCTCTTAACTCGAAGACCAACAGCACAAATGCTAGGGCCATGCTTTTTTGCAAATTCAGCGGCGAATGTGTCGGGCTCTTCATTAATGATGAAGTTTACGTCTCCCTGACGAAAAAGGGTTACTTTTTTCGACTTGTGCACACCTACTTTTTTAAAGCCAAACTGATCAAAAAGGCTAATCAACTGTGAAGGGTCTGGAGCCGAATATTCGATAAATTCTATACCATCTAAACCGGCCGTGTTTTCCCAATTCGCATCTGCACTGCTCATCGCTCTCTCCTATTTCGTGGTCTTTATTCAAAATATTGCTACCAGAGGCGGAGGCCACAACCCTAAAAGCTTCTGGTGAGATATCGGCTCAATTAGGCCGATATAGATCAATATGAGATCTGGCTTTAGAAACCACGGAAATCCATTGAATACAACCCTTTGCGGGTTACAATTGGAGGTCATGAATGTGATGCATACGAATCAAAATGGGTACCAGTTTTACCCGCTCGATCAAAGCTTTTTAGCGCCCCTAAACCTACTCAGTGACGAGGTTTTTGGCCGTGACTACCTATTACAAATTGGGGTGGAGGATGATTGGGAAAAAATTGCTCAGCTCGTCAACCCCATTTCATTCTGCGTTGTTAAAGGCGGTGGTCTGTGCGCAGCCAGAATCTCCTACCCTCCAGGGCAGTGGTCTCACCTGTCTGCATTCAAAAAATCGCAACCCGAGCTATGGCCGTTCTCTCCAGAAGACGTCGGTTACTTTAAATTAAGCATGGTACACCCCGCCCACCGTAAAAAAGGTCTTGGTAAAGACATGGCAAACTTTGCGATCGCAGGCATGCGCTCTATGGGCGCAAAAGGCGTGGTAACGCACTCATGGAATCAATCTCCAGGTGGCGCCTCGGCACAATACGTAAGTAGATTGGGGTTCGAAAAAGTTGCTGAAACCGAGGGCTTTTGGTCGGAGTATGCTTACGATTGTAATGAATGCCAGAATGATCCTTGCCTTTGCACTGCCTCGGAAATGTTTTTGAAGTTATGACGAAAAAACACTACCAAAACATTGTGGTCGGAGGAGGCTTAAGTGGCCTGTCCATTGCCTATTGGTTGAAGAAAAACTCGCCAAGCAGTTCGGTCGTTATCATTAGTGATCACAACCCCTCACGCTCCCCTGCCTCCATAAAGAACGCAGGGTTTCTCACAGTTGGCTCTCTTAACTTTTATCTTCAGAATATGAAGCTCAACGGCAAAAGCTTTGCTGATGAGATCTTAAGTTTTTGCAGAGACAATCACGAACTCCTTCTTGCTGAGGGCCTTCTTGGTAGGTGCAAAAGCTATGTGCGACGAGGAAGCTTCAGCTTAACAAGCTCTGAAATCACACATGTACCTGACTCGTTTTCACCTGCACAAGTGCCACTTGATCAAGCTAAACCTGGCGAAACTGCGT
>JABSOQ010000030.1 GCA_013216195.1 Bdellovibrionales bacterium | reverse complement strand
AACTTGCCCATATTCGTTGGGCCAGGGCATGTGATGCTTTATGCGACGGGCTTGTGGTTGGCCAAAAGAGCTCCTGCCAATCTCTATATTTGGGTTTTGTTGCTTTTTACTCCCTATGCTCTCGCTGCTTGGAGTTTTGATTTTGATAGGTTCAGCGTAGTTCTATATGCTTTGTTTGCGCTTATGCTGTTGATACCAAGATTGCGCACTTTGTTCTCAGTGATGTTCTTGCTGGCTTTGAGCATGGAGATCTACGGAACCTGGATGGGCAATTGGGTCTGGGTGGAAAGCTTTCGCTTCGGTACAGGCAGCATTAGCCAAGCCAACCCTCCATTTGCATCGGGTGTGCTGTATTGCGGACTAGATTTTTTGACTCAAAGGGTTTCGAGCCTGACATTCTCGAGGCTCTCTCCTCGAAAGCCGCAGCTCATGTCTGTGTTGCCCTCTTGGGCATCGGGAGCCAAATGAGAGACTGCCGTTTTCAAGTTGCTCTGTGAAGGCTGGCCTAGGCCTGATCAATAGACTCCCTATCTGCGAGATCTGTCTCACAGCTCAGGGAAACAACTTCTTGGATGGCTCCTGAAGCAGCAAATCAGCTTCTACAGGTTTAAACCCTTATTACCATCATAGCCGTAAAAGAATATGAAGAGGGCTTTGTAGCCAGCTCTTGGATCTTTTAGTGGAGCGCGTGGCAGTCTTTGGGCTTGATTGAAATCGAGCAAAAGTGGGTCGTACATATCTTCAGAGAGAATATGCTCATAGTGTTTGTTTGCAACACCTTGCTTGGTTCGGATGCAGCCGTGGGAAGCTTGCTTGCCAAGGTGTTTGTACCGGCTCTTATTTGTGCCGTGATCGGACCAGGTAGCATCGATTGGGCGTTCATTGCTCATCTTTTACTAACGGGAAGCCATCGGGAAACACTTTCGGGGGTCTTTGCGAGAAGCGACCGATCCCAATGTAGTAAGGTTTGGTAAAGGCCGGTTTCGGAGTCTTAATGGGGCCGTTGACCCATGATTTACGCCGGTGCTCGCCATTGATCTTTGTGTCTTCGGCATTTACAGAGTCTCGGCCTTTGCTGTCTAGAAAAAAGCCAAGGGTCTGATTGCGGTTACGAATGGAGTGCCTGCTGGTTCGGTCACTTGCGCATCCAAAGCCTTCTTTACCTGTCATGGTGTACTCGTCTTTACCCCTGATATCCCAGAACAAGCCTATGCCATTGGCACTGCCGCAACCAAAGCTTAAGTTCACAGCCCAGTAGCGATCGTTGCCCGCGTGGTCGATCAGAAAGCCAAGTGAGAAGTCGTGGCCGGCCGCGATGCCGAGCTCTTGCTTGACTTGGTATTGGTCGTCACCACCTGAGTCGTCGACAAAGCCAACGCCGAAATGAACACCGCTACCGAGTGAGTACTTAGAAGACAAGTATTCGTCATCGCCTGAGCCCGACAACAGAGCTCCAACACCGTACCAGTAGGCCGTGCCTTGTGCATAAAAACCGGCTTCAAACTTGTTATTGCCTCCACCGTCTAACAAAAGAGCGAAGCCTCCTGCAGCCGAGTTGCCATCAATGTAGTCAGCTCTGAAGCCGAGTGCAGCACCTTGGGCAAAGCTCGAGTTCACAGTCTTGTCATAGTACGCCGGGTAGTCTGTCGGAGTCCTGTGAGCTATGTAATTGTCAGGCTCGTTGCCAAAATTGAGTAGGGCGGCAGCGCCCAGAGTGCTTGCAAAGGCCTGCCCTTCGCGAAACACAAAATGTTGATTGGCCCCTTGATTGTCTATCAGCAGGCCGGCGCCAAACTTAGCAGCGGCTTGACAGAAGTTGTAACAGTCATAAGTGTCGTCGCCTCTGAGATCCCAAAGCACACCGACACCAAACATCCCAGCTCCTTGAGAAAGGCTTGTGCTGCGGTATAGATCGTTACCCTCAAAGTCGACCAAAAACGAATAAGAGAAGAAACCAGAGCCAAAGCTACGAGTGCTTTGATCAGATCTTTTATCAAACTTCTGCACGGAGGTTTTCGCCAAAGCTTTTTCGTAAATGTATTTGTCGTTACCCTTGAGATCTAGAATGACCTCTGGCGCTCCCAACTGACCAGGCTGGGCGATGTAGGTGTCGTCTCCGTGTGTGTCTACGACAAAGAAAAACGGGCCCATATGAGTCGAGCTCTTCTTCCGAGTGTCGAGGATCAGCCAGCCAAATGGTGTCTTGAGTTTTAAGACTTGCTCGATCTCAGACCCGAGCTCTGACATTTTGCCTTTGATCTTTTGAATGGCAATAGCCATGTCAATTGCTCCAACCGCCAAAGCCTTCATGTCGGTCTGCTCGGCGGCCTGTCGAATGGCAGGGGAGAGGGGCTTAAAAATGTCTTCTGAGTAGCGTTGCTCTTTTAGAATCTCAGCTACCAAGATCTTTAGTCTTGAGCCTTTGATTGCCTTCAACGATTTGTTTCTCTGCAGTTGTGACGCATGTACCACATAAACTAGGTAGGCGAGGCTCTCGTTGAAGCTGCGAGACCCTTGGTCTTCAAAGTGTTGAATATCACTTTTTTCTTTGGCAGTGAGTTTTTTGCTTTTGAGAGAGTAGAGTTTGGCAATTGCATCTCTTAGTGCATATCGCTTTTCGCTTAAGGCCTTGTAGGCTGCCGTGGAATTGCCGACTAAGTTTCTTCTGATTCCTAAACCTTGTTTAGCCAGGGTTTGAATCAGCAGGTGATCCACTTCATTCTGTTTTGCGTTCAATTGATTCTTGGTGACTTGAAAGTAGCTAGGGGTGCCTAGAGGATTGAGCATTAGGTTTTTGAAGTGCGGTGAAACATGTGAGGCGCCCCCAAATAGGCTCATGTCGTGGCTTTTGAATTCAACATCTTCACGCTTCAGCTTTGCGGCATCAAAAAAGTCATCCCATGAATTGGCCCCAGCATCGAGAGAAATCATTAGGCCAATTGCAAAGGCCATGAGTTTGATCAAACTGGTTTTGCGAAGGGTAGAATTGCGCAAGCTTTTGAGCCTTTGAGGTGAGCGGCGGTGCATGTTGTGCCTCCGGGGTGTGTCGTTTCTCGATGCTTGGTCTCTCATTCTAGGTTGAGGGGTCAGATTTGACAATTACCCCTTAAAACTGTCTAAATAGCTGATTTTTTGACAGTTTTTGAGTCGAACTGTCGGTGAGTTTGGTGGAAAATCAGGCTGATTTTTGAGATTCTAGTTTTGCTTTCAGGGGGGGGACTTGCACTAGCTGCAGGAGCAAAAGGGGAAAGCACCTTCGCTAAAGAAGGTAAAAAAGGCTCATAGTCAAAAAGCTATTGGCGCTCGCCAAGTCCCAAAAAACCTACCTAACAACCTACCTTACTTAACTAATCTGAGATGAGCCTTTTCTTTTTTCTATTCTATGAAAACGATTAGGTTTGAAGTGATGGCTTTGAGCCGATTATGCTGCAAAAGTCATCAAACAAATAGAGTGTCTGAACTACCAGCACCCAGCAGTTAACTTAGCTGATGTTGGGCCTAGCCTTTTGTCTTTGTAACTAGGCAAAGGATTAATATTATTAGTGGTATTGGCACCTTCTCAAGTCGTGTCCAGTGGTGAAGTTGTGGACTTCAATATATAGATGAGTCACACTTATTTAGTACTCTAAAATTAGTACTCCGAATCTGAAGGGCCAAATGCGTAAAATTCAAATTGGTAGATCTGAGAACAACACTTATTGCATACCAGACGGCACGGTCAGTCGCGCTCATGCCGAGTTGATTTTTCATTCAGAAGAGTCGATTGAACTTATCGATCTTGATTCAAAATATGGAACTTATGTGATTCGCAATGATGAGACACAAAAAGTCGACAAAGTGATGCTTCACCCAGAAGATGTGATCGTTTTTGGAAAGTCGGCTCCTCTCACAATTCAAGAGATTGTGGAGACCATTTTAGACTCCACTCAAGCAAATTTCATGGGCCAACCCAGAGAAGAAGAGTTTGAGCTGGATCGGCCAGTAACAGACCCGGCTAAAACTGTGAAGGTGCAACGAAAGCCCAAACGCTCTCAGGTCAAGTCGGCAAGCCAAGACCAGGTTACGTCACCCAAAAGTAAACCGCTTAAGCCTAAGCCGAACAAGCAAGTTTTAAACCCACAAGTGCAGAGTGCACCAGGTGTTGAGCCTGCTGTGCAGATGAATCAATCGCAAATTGAAACCCATGTGGCTCGAATCCGTTGTCGTCATTGCAAGTCTGTAGTGCTTTCGACTTGGACTCAGTGCCCATACTGCGAGGGCCGTTTATGAAGAATATACTGAAAGCATTCACAGCTATAGGGAGCCTTCTGGTAGAGTTGTTGAAAAGCCTGTTTCAGCTTCAAAGAACAGTGCCTGTCATCTTGGAGTATTCGATCACGATTGCTATAGGTTATGCTCTCGCCATAGCCTGCAGCAAAGTGATGTCCCCATTCTTTGCCAACATACTATTTGGCATGAACGAGCCTAGCTACCCTTACAGCTTTCAGATGTTTATGTGGTTGCCGTTCTTTATCGGCTTACATGAACTGTTTAAGCGCTATCTCGAGTACGAAGAATCTAAGACTTATTTCACAGAGGGCTTGCTCAATGAAAGCCCAGACAAGATCTACACTTCGAAAGACCTAGCTAGAATCTTGCGCACCATTTCACCAGTGGTTGAGAACCAATCGGCTCTCTTGCCCAAGTTGATTCAGCAAATCGTGTTTAAGTTTCAGTCAAATAAGTCTATTGAAGAGGCAACAAATACTCTGAAGCACTTTATTGAGATCTTTGAGAAAAATCTCGACCTATTCTACTCTCGTCTAAGATATCTCTCTTGGTTGATTCCAACTCTAGGTTTTATCGGCACGGTTTACGGGATTTCGGGAACTGTGGCTGTAGTCGGCCAGTCAGACCCAACGGATCCAACTCTTCTTCAGACAGTCGCAGCCAACCTTGCTGTCGCTTTCGACACAACTCTTCTTGCCTTAGTTCAAAGCTCCATTCTGCTCTATCTGATGAATGTGGTAGAGACCGCTGAAGAGAAGAACATCAACTCGATCTACCAGTACACCTTTGAGCACCTCATCAACCGGCTAGATCCGTATGAGCAAAAAGCGAAGCCGTGAAATAAATGTCTTCAGCACCTCAGCGATCGATCTGTTCGCTTCGGCGCTAGGTGTTTTCATTATTTTAGTAATGATTTTGTTTCCCTACTTTGGCAAAAAGTCTGAAGTGTTGGCACCCATGCCTCCGATACAAGCCGGCTCTCCTGAGGTGATCGAAGATCTCAGGGAGCAACTGCTAGAGATGGCGAATCTTGTAAGGGATATGAAGAAACGTATGGCTGTTGCTGAAGCTCAAACCAACCGCATTGAAGAGCAGCTCAGGTCAAAACAGCTTGAAATCGCCACACTGACTGAAAAAAAGAACAGTTTGCAAGACATTCTCGACCAGCTCGAGACTAGCAAGGGCGGCCAGTCTCGGCTGCAAAAGAAGTTCAAGCTCGCACTTAAGAAGTTAGGCAAGCTGAGGACCACTCATGCTAGAGCCAAGCAAGCCTTTGAGAATTTGAAGCAAAAAAATCAACAGGTTTCGCAAGACTTGGCGACGGCACAGCAAAACAATGCGCAACTTCAAAAGCGCAACCAAGAGCTGTTTGAAAAACTCAGTAGCAAGTCGGCTGCCAGTGCAAACAGTGCTGCTCTTCAGGCTCAGGTCGACCAGCTAAAGCAGCAGCTTAAGTCTGCAAAGGCCGCTCAGGGAGCCAGTGCCGAATTAGAAGTCGAGATTCAAAACTTAAAAAAGCAATTGAACTCGGCGAATCAGTCAAATTCGCAAGTGGCTCAGCTGCAAGAGCAGAATGAATTGCTTCAGAGTAAGTTGAAAAGGCTTGAAGAGACAGTGGCCGAGCAAAAGCGCACCCAAAGTCAGAACAAGCAGCTGCAAAATCAGCTAGTACAGCTGAAATCAGCAGCTTCTGGCAAGAAGTCTACCGAAAAGAAGCTGTCAATGGCGATAGATCGCATGAAGTCAGCAGAAGAGAAAAACCAAAAGCTTTCAGCTGAGCTGAAGCAATATCAAGAGCGTAGCGATCAGCTTGCGGCCAGAACTAAGAGGCTTGAAACTGAGGCGAAATCGCTTCAGGCCCAGGTTCAGCAGTTGCAAAAGTATGAGCAGCAAAGTCAGCAGCTTCGCTCACAAAATCAAAAGCTCCAAAGCCAGGCATCGGCACTTCAAGCTCAGGTTTCGAACTTGAATCAGCAGGGCAAGGCTGCGAGCTCCACAAGTGCGGCCATGCAGGCCAAGGCCCAGGCGCTTGAAGTCAAAAACCAAGCTCTAGAGCAAAAGGTTCAGCAACAAGCAAAAGTCGTGATGCAGACCGAAAAAATGAAAGCGGAGAAGCAGCAGTTAGAAAGACAGCTCGAAGCTTTGAAAACTCAGTATCCTTCATCGGGTGAGGCGGCGAACTTTATGGCGATCATCATTCAGTGGCCAACTGCGAGACATAATGTTGATTTGGTTGTGAAGTCTCCAACGCTCAACAGATATGATGCCAAGATGAGAAAGTACAAAGGCAACCCAGCAGTCTTCACATTAGACTCGACCAATGGGCCAGGTTCAGAAGTTTGGCAAACAAGTGAGCTCGAAATAGGCATTTACAAAATCAGCTACCGGTTTCAAAGTGCCAACGGAAACACTCAGCCTGCGGCAGTGAAGGGTCGGATTTTTACCAAGACGGGCGCATATGAGCTGCCTGTTCAGTCGCTAAATTTTAAGCAGAATCCCAATGTTGAAATCAGAGTAAATGTTGATGGTGGCGGCCGAGTCACTGTTATGCAGTAGTCAAAAAACACGAGTTGCTAAACCTCAAGGTGCCTTAATTTTGCTCTCAGCAGCTAAAGTAAGAAGTTAAGTCTTCCCAGCTAACTTTGCCTTTCACAACACGTCTTTCGATTAGTTTGCCGGTTTGCTTTAGGTAAGTTGGCTAAGTATCTAAAAATACCAGATATAAATCTGTGTCTGAATTTTGGTCTGGCGTTGTGAAATGCGGTCAGGCGAAGAGGGTTGAATAGATAGGCTTGTGATCTGCAACACTTGCATAAATAGTGGGCTAAAAATGATAAGGCTTTCTCGGTTTATCCAATTTTCATGCAGAAAAGCTCTGTTATTTTACAAATGCTCTGGCGATGTTTCACCGAAGCCCAGGCCTCATGATATTTCGCGTTATATATATATGAGGAGGGGGTGATGAAATTATCAAAGCTGATTGCGAGTACAGTTATTGCCGGCACTGTTGGTGCAGGTCAAGCATTTGCGGCTCCCGCTAAAGGTGAGTTGATGTTTGCTAAAAATCTCAAACAACAAATTTGCAAGGTTGCGGCTCAGGACTATGGTCGACAAGGCGTGAAGCTTGATTCGTGCATTGGTGAGCCATTTGTTTTCACTGAGGATGCACAAACCGTGAGCATTGATGGTGGCCGGCAGATCACCACAGTAATGGATGTTGCATTTAGCACTGGCGGTATTGATTTCGATGCCAAGCTGGTCGCAAAACTGATGGTTACAGATTCAGGCCGAGTGACTCGCGAAGGTTGGGAGCTGAGAAGACTCAATCCTGTGAATTTCAGCGACGAGAATATTCTGAAGAACTCTTGGTACGGTGAGCACGTGAAACACTTTGATCCAAGTGGCCTAGATGAAGGTCTAATGGCGAAAGTTCGTCGGCTGATGGTTGACGAGATCTTCATATACACACAAGATTTCGAAAACGAAGACGATTTCTCTTTTGATGATGGCACCGAAGATGAATGGAAAGTCATAGAGCACCCGGAGTCAGGCAAAGTGCTAGGCTATATCGTGCCTGGGTGGGCAGAGAGCGAAGAGGGTGACATCAAGATGTCGGTTGATGTGAAGATCACAGCAGAGGGTGAGATGGTCACCTCTTCAGTTGAAAGCTGGGGTTATCACGAGTAATCAAGAGCTGCCGATTTGAGGTTTTCCGCAATACACTTTAAGCGATGACCTGCAACTAGGTTCATCGCTTGTTCATTTCGTATCGACTTAGACCTTAGGTCAGCTCGAGAGATGTTCCATAAGTATTTGAAAATAAATAGATTTTGACGAGACGCAATTGTCATGTTTGGCTTGGCGAACGCCTGTTTGGCTTGGCAGGTATAGCTGAATTCATTTTAGCTTGCACTAAAAAATTAGTAATTACTCACTAAATAATGTTACGTGTCAATTTTCTTAGAAAGGAAGGTTGCTATGTCAGACATGGTGAAATTTGGATTTCTGGTTCTGTTTTTGATCAGCTCGCTGATCCAAAGTGAAGTGGCTTTGGCCAGTCGAAGTCAGTGGAATGGTGACACCATCACTAGCGGATCAAGGTATCAAGAGTCAGAGAGAAGGTGGGTTTACACAACTGAGTACAGTGGCAGTGGGGCACGAAGGCATGTGGCCTACAATATGTTCTTTGGCGATACAGATTATCGATTCGGTTTCTACTGTTACGAGAGCAGTCGAGACGCCAGAGTCTTCTTGACGATGCACGATTCAAACTGGGGTTATGATTCCTATGAGCAGTATTACCGAGAGACCAACAGTGAGTTTCACGACACGGCATTCTCATGGGATCTCCATATACTGGTCGACGGAGTGCTTGGAAGACTCACATCTAGTTACTATGAGCACTCGAGTCGAAATGATTTTGTGCTCGGTCAGCGTGCTGCCTCGATACGAATAGAACCCTCGAACTACAGATTTTACATGCTGAAGTCTGGGCAAGATGCATGGGTTGATGTTGTGACCTCGTTCATTGATTACACTCATGAAGATCAACGATTTTTGCGACTCATCATAACGAATAATCAACGCGTTCCAATCGATGGCAGCTCGTCAGCGCTGAATCAGCTCAATCAGCATTGCCGCCTTTGGTGGGTTATTCAGAGTTAAAACTGCCAGCACCCACAGCTTGAGACCATGAAAGAGAGCTTGTGGGTGGAGGGTCTCATTTTGAGCCCCGCAATGTCTCAGTAAGACTCAAAATTATCTAAATTTCATCAGGTCTTAAGATACCTCAAGAGTTTATGAAGGTGTTAACCGATAAAGAGACAGTGATTGATAAGTTTGTGTTAAATCTGCATTTCAGGACTCTTGCTGCCGCACTGGCTGTGGCCATCATGTTGGTGTCCCTAGGCTGCAAAGAAGACTCCTCCATAGATGATGCATTTTCTGGCGACAGCTCTGGAGACGGTCTTTTCGGTGAGGTTGGAAACTCGGCTATCGGAGTTTCACCAGTCACTTGGGATTTTGGCCCAGTCCCGGTCAATACAACGTCGAGCAGTAAGGTGTTCACACTTACCAATAACGCCTCAGCAGGCATTTACCTAACATCAGTGACCTCGAGTTCAGATAATTTTTCGATGCTCAGTACGGATTGCCCTCTCAACAACGGGTTGAAGTTGGGCTCGGGAAGCTCGTGTACAGTTACCATACAGTTTGCGCCTTCTGATGTGGGTGAGTTGTCGTCGGCGATGGGTATTAATTTTGGCAGTTCGATCGGCTCTACGGAGTATTCAACTTTTGGCAGTATAGAAGGAGTGTCCACTACGAACTTGAGCTTTGCGGGTATTGACAGCTTTGACAGTGTGACCTCTAGCTCTGTCAGGTTGAATTGGACAGATGTTGCGAATGAAAACGGATACGTCTACTTCCGAGTTGAGCCGGGGCCCACTCTCGTTTTCTTGGGCTCATTGCCAAAAGACTCAACCACAGTCACTGTGAATGGCTTGAGCCCGTCGACGAGTTATGATTTTCGAGTCAGGGCAATCGATTATTATGGCAACTATGAACTCAACACTAATGATGCAAATGTGACCACAAAAGATCCTGTCGTCTTAACCGATATTACTGATCGTACATTTACATCGGCGGCGGGTCCTATAGTAAGCGGTACTACAGTTTCATTTGATCTCGACAATGTGACTGAGGGCAATGATTCTGCTATCAGCTACACGTGTTTTTACGACACGGTCGTTGATGGTTCCGTTGGATCAGCAAGCAGTTGTTCAAGCGTCACCTTCATCACGCTTGATGGCAGTTTCTCAAGCAATGGAAGGTTTGACTTCAATCCAAGTGATGACCAGTCGGGTAAGATCTATGAGATTCGGGTTCAAGGTACCGATGGAGGAACCCCTGATAACGAGATCATTGTGGTTAATGTTGCCTCAACCTACAATCGAAATGGCAACCTGGTCTTTGACTACCAGGCAGATTTTGCGGGCATCACAATTGCTGGAGGTAATAGCCCTTTTCAGAACAGCTGGATCAACCTTCTTAGCTCAGGTTCCTCTCTTGATGGCGATTTGAGTTCAGGCACTTGGGGCACAGGCTGGCTAGGTGATGGCTTAGGAATCACCACTCCGCATCGACTTTCTTTCGCTGGTAATTCGGGAGCAACAGCTGATCGTGTTGTTGCTGGTACAGGTCTCAACTCTCTCACACAACCAACGTTCACCGCTTGGATCAAACCACAAGATACAAGTACAGGTAAGGCGATTGTTTTTGGTAATGGAGGTGATGGTTCATCAGGTTGGAGTCTTCTGCAGAATGACAACGGCTCTTATGAGTTCAGTGTTGGCTCAACGACAGGTGGTTCTTCCGAAACTGCAGTTACCGCCCTTAGCCCTACGATCTATCTGAAGCTTGAAGAAACATCTGGCAGCACGGCTATAAACTCTGGATCTCTTGCGCAAGATGCGAGTTACATAAACTCTGGTAGCATCAGTAACAATCAGACTGGTGCCTATGGATCGTCGAAGGCCTACAATATCACGGGCAGTGGTTATCTCAGGTTCGATCCGAGGGTCGACATTACAGATACTTATACAATAATGGTTTGGGCGAAATTCCCACTTAATCATCACAGCAGTTGGAAGACTCTTGTCAGAGGCCAGAACTACCACGCTCTGCTCTTTCAGTCGGGAACAAACATTCTCGGCTCTTATCAGGGTGGATTTCATTCAACAGGGTTTGACTCAGATACCCTCTCTGCGGGCTGGCACCATGTAGCTGTTGTGGCAAATGGCACCAACGCCACATTCTACGTGGATGGCGCACAGGTAGGAACTCCGCTTTCGACCATCGTTCAAGATGACATTTACGCAGTCGGAAACTACCAGAGTGGTGGTCAGTCTATGGGTGATATTGATGACTTTGCTTACTGGCCGACGGCTTTGACGCCTGCTCAAATTCAAGAAGTCTACGAAGGAGGGTGCTCAGCCCAGCTTGAAGAAGACACTTGGGCACATGTTGCTGGCTATTTTGACGGTAGCCAGTCTCACCTCTACAAAGACGGGGTTTTGCTGTGTTCAGCTGATGTCACGGGCCTGGCTTCAGGTTCGGCAAGCGATTTCACTCTGGGCGCTAGAGATGATGGCAGCTTGGCTTGGAATGGAGAGATTGCACAAGTTCAGGTTTACTCCGCAGGTGGAGCCACTGAAATATCTGACAATTTCTCTGCTGACAGTCTTCGCTACAGTTATCCCGAGAGTTGCGAAGACTGGTACAACTTAGGTTCAACGACTGATGGTGAGTATACGATTAGTCACTCAACTCTGGGTAACATCACTGTGTACTGTGATCAAACTACCGATGGTGGTGGTTGGATGATGGTACTGAATTATCTCCACCAGGGCGGGGCCAACCCAGCGGTTTCACTTCGGACGACCTCCTTGCCAGTGGTTGGCTCGAGCACGCTTGGCGTAGATGAGTCTGGCAGCAGTACGACCTGGGGGCATGCGGCTCCTAGTTTGTTGAGTCAGTTTACATATAGTGAGACTCGTTTTTACTGTGTCTCTGGTTCTCACTCTCGAATTGTAGATTTCAAAACTACAGACAGTGCATGCAAAAGCTACTTTGAGTCGGGGAGTGGGAGTTGTTCAAATATTGATTCGAATTACACGCTGCTGCCCAATCACACGGGCGTTGGTGTGCCTCAGTTGGCTACAGGTAACTTTAGTAACCGTGGCGATGAGGCCATGACGAACTTTCCATTCTACAGAGCTGGAAACAATCATTGGGGTATACGCGGTAACGGCAATCGTTGGGAGTGTGATGATTTTCCTGGTGGAAGCGGTGAGGACACTTTGCACCGAGTGTACGTGAAATAGAGTCTCATGATAAAAAACCAGGCGCCCTTTCGAGCGCCTGGAAACACTTGGGTTTAAGGCGGTTTCTCGCCTTTTTGTTTTTTGCAGCTCGAGCTGAGGTCTTATGGGGGAGCCTCAGTATTAGTCCGACAGTGGCCAAAACAGCTTTTGGCTTTTTGTGTCGAGCTCGAGCGTGTTTTCGATGACATACAGGTCTTTGTTCACATCGCGAACAATGTAGCGGTTTTCGCCGACCTGAGATGGCCATGCATTTAGCTTGGTTTGAAAACGACGACTTCCTTGCTCAGTCTCTACACTCCAGGTGCGAAGCTCAAAGTCCTCTTCGATGGCGGTTATTTTAACAACTGCGAAGTAGAAGCAAGCCTCTTTGAGTGCTGACAGCAAAGCCTGTTTTGATTCGGCCTCCAGGTCGTTCACACTTGTCACGAAAGTGAGCTCATTGCTTTCGAGGTCGCGAATCGAAATTTTCTCGAAAGGCTCACTCCAGGGAAAGCAGGGTTTTGCCAAGGCCGTGATTTTCTTTTCGTCTCTGACAAACAGCAGCTTGCCCTCGTCTTCGTTCCAGCTGAGCAGAAATCCCGAGCCACCAAATGGCAACTTGTTCTGCTCATCATTTTCTCTTCTGTTTTTTAACTGACTCCTGTCTTCATTTAAGGAGCAGTGTATTTGTAGCAACATAACAGCAATTCCTTTCTCATCAGTGCTTGCTCTTTTTCACAACCTGCTTTCCTTTGCAGGCGGCAGCACCTGTCAAAATTCTTAAAATGGGGGCCAGCCCACAGCCGGCCCCAGTTCGGCTTACACTCTGGCGAATTCATTTTGCAGACCCACCAGGTTTTTGTAGATGCCCTCTTCGATGTTCATTAACTCCGAGTGCGTGCCATTTTCAGTGATCTCACCCTCTTTGATCACGAGGATGCGGTCAGCTGACTTTAGCGTCGACAGTCGGTGAGCAATCGCGAACACGGTTCTTCCTTCAATCAGCCTATCGAGTGCGTCTTGGATCTTCTTTTCTGTCTCTGTATCTACCGCACTTGTGGCCTCATCCAGAATCAGAAGTTGAGGATCTCTCAACACCGCTCGAGCAATCGAAATTCGCTGGCGCTCGCCACCAGAAAGAGTGTGACCTCTTTCGCCCACCACAGTTTCGTAACCGTAGGGGAGTCTGCAGATGAAGTCGTGGGCGTTAGCAACTCTGGCTGCCTCCATGACCTCTTCAAGCGTAGCCTCAGGTCGCGCGTAGCGAATGTTTTCAAGCACCGTGCCGTGAAACAAATAAGGGTCCTGCAAAACTATGCCGATCTTTGAGCGGTACGAGCCCACATCGAGATCTTGCAAGGGTTTACCATCAACCAATATTTGCCCACGATTCACGTCGTAGAACCTGGCCAGTAGTGAAGTCGTTGTCGACTTGCCCCCCCCTGAAGGCCCCACAAGACCGATCATCTCGCCAGGCTTGGCTTCAAAGCTCATGTTCTTGATCACTTTTCTGACGCCGTCGTAAGAAAAGCTCACATTTTTAAACTCAACATGACCTTCGAGCTGCTTCACCTCGTCGCCGATAGTGCTTGTGACTGCGCTCGGCTCTGTGTCGATGATCTCGAACACTCTGTGAGCTGAACTGGTGGCTCTGTTGATCATTCTTGCCATTTGCCCAATCACTTCAATCGGCTGAGTGAACATGGTCAAATAAAGAACAAAACTCACAAAAACACCTGCAGTCAGATCGCCCTCGAACACTCTAGGGACACCAAAAAACCAAACCGCAATTACGATCGCGTGGATGCTCAACATCAGGCCCGGCCAGAAAGATGTCCACACCTCATGAATATTGTTGAAGGCTCCAGTGACAGATTGGTTTTTGACCTGAAACTTTTCAACCTCTTCATCACCGCGGTGAAAGGCTTTGACGACTTTGACCCCTGGGATCGCATCTGAGATGCAATCTGTCAGATTCGACCACTTTCGCCAAGCTCTCAAAAACAGCTTCTGCATGCGTTCACCGTGCAAGTAAATCGCAATTAACAAGAACGGCACCGGCACTGAAACCATCAAACCCAGTACTGGGTCGAGGCTTATCAGTACCGCCGACAAACCAGTTAGCATCAAAACCGAGGTTGTCACTTCAACAACACCAAAGGCAACGAAGTCCCAGATGCGGTCTGTGTCAGCACTCACTCGATTGATCAAGCTGCCAGTTTGCTTCGATGAAAAGAAACTCAAAGAGAGTTTGTGGAGGTGCGAGTACACCTCATCTCTTAAGTCTCTCGCCACGAGCTCACCCATAGTTGACATGGTTCGCAGGCGAACCCAACCGAACAACTCTCGCAAGCCGTAGATCAAAACCAGACCACCTGTCGCCCAGAAGGCCATGTTGAGAGCTTGCTCTTTGTCAAGAGCACCGCTTTCAAAGGGCCTGACTGCCGAGTCGATGATATAGCCGGTTAAGTAGGCCGGTATCAGGCTGACTCCGGTAAGTAGCATCGCTGCGATAAAGCCCGCTCCCACCTGCAGTCGGTAAGGCCACAAGTAGCTCAATAGCCGCCAGATCACTGACATCTGTGAGCCCATAACTGAAGCTTGTGCTTCTTTTATGCCCGCCAGAAGCTCGTTCTGGTAGATTTTGTCGGCGTCACTTTCAAAGATCTCATCGCCTTCAATGATGGCTTCGACCGTGGCTTTGACCGTCGCAAGAGCTCGGTCTTGTCGGTAAGAGACTTTGATAGTCATCAGGGCATCGCCCTCATTGTCTTCAAAGACGTACTTCTTTACCGAAAGGCCTCCAATCTCTCGCACTTTGACAATGTCTTTTAGAGACACCTGCCTAAAGCGGTAGCCAGCGGCCGACTCATGAGAGCCGGTCTCGCAGGAGCCCTTGGCAAAGATGAGATGCTTGTTGGTCACAAGCAGCCAGCCTTCACCAAGTTGGTAGTTGGCATTGAGATCTACAAAAGCGTAGGCTTGAATAAACTCATCCTGAGCCATTCGCCCGAGTAAATCATTTCTTAAAGCAAAAGGCAGCTCTCCCGGTTGATCAGTATAGCGATCGATCAGCTGAGTGGCTGTCACTCCTAGCTGTTTCCCGTTGAGATTTGCGTTTTCTTTTTTGGTCTTAGTCATAGACCACCTCCTTACAGCACTCTAAGCAATTGCTCAGAGATCAAGTTTTCTTTGTTGAGCTCCTCATAGCGACCTGGCGCGATTTCTCTGACAACTCTGCTGTTGAGGACAGCTAAGATGGCAGCGGGACTCGCTAAGATGGCTCTTAAGAGCGGTTTCCATAACTTTTTCCATACTTCGCGTATGTTGAGTTTGTTCTTCAGCTTTCGTTCATTACCGAGAGCCAAACCTTCGTTATAGATATTCAGTTTTTTTGCGCCCATTTCTCTTCTCCTTTAAAAAATGATGGGTTGAGTGATCTTCAAGTGGTTTAAGCGCGCGAGCGCTTTAACATTTTTGAATTCAAAAACAAAAAGTAACGGAGAAAAGTACGCCAAGAAGGCACGGAGGGCCTCGAAGGCGCACCCATCCACCGTAAGATTTATATGTGCTGGAATCTAAGTGACTTTAACAATCGGTCTGTAGGACGTCTCTATCACTGGGTTGAGGTACAGAGACTCTGCCAAAACCATAAGAGGCCACTGGCATAATCGATACATTCAGATTGCCTTTTGCTGCGTGCTGCAGTTTTGAAGATGTAATAATCAACATTGCGACCTCCTTTCATAGGACTGAATGCAGGATCGGCGCGAACTAAAAAAAACACAAGTCTTTTTTTCGTTAAGATCAAAAAAAGTTTGACCTCCTACTTTCGGCTCAGACTTTGGTACCCAGCCGATCAGTTTTTTTTTGTTACTCCATTATCGAATTTGATCTCAAAATTAGAAGTGCCAAATCTGATTGCCAAAAACCGTGAACCGAGTGAGGCTTTGTGAATTGCAAAGGAGCAGTTATGAGGTTTACCATCTTCATTTTATCGGCACTCGTTCTTGTGATTGGCTGTTCGCATGCCGGCCACAAAGATTCAAAACAGCACAGGCACCATCATGCCCATCACCGAGCCCACCACAAGCATCATCATCACGACTTTTCTGATGCTGAGAAGTACGCCAAGAGATTCAATGATACCGCAAGAGAAAAGTGGCAAAACCCTAATGGCATCATTGAGGTGATGGGTGTGAAGCCTGGTGAGACCGTTGCCGAAATTGGTGCTGGTACGGGTTACATGTTGCCTTTCTTGAGCAAAGCGGTTGGCGAGAACGGCAAAGTCTATGCAATAGATGTTGAGCAACCACTAATAGATTACATGAATAAGTACTCTGATCAAAAGGGCCTTAAGAACGTCGAAACGAAAAAGGTGCCTTACGACAACCCAATGGTAAGCGGTCTTGGTTTGAGCCGAGTCTTGTTTCTAGTGACTTGGCACCATTTGGAGAAGAAGCAAAAGTATGTGCGTGAGCTTTCAAAACAGCTCGCTTCAGGTAGCACAGTTACCGTGGTCGAGCCAGACTACACGATGACGGGTCGCCCGGCCATGACACCACCTAAACATTTTCATGTTGCTCCAGAAGAGGTGCGCCTGGCCTTTGAGCAAGGCGCTTTTGATTGTGTTGTGGCAGACGAGCAACTCAAGTTTGATGTTGCTGTTGTCTGCACGAGAAAATAGTCAGCTAGTTTGCGAGGGTATTCAGACTGCCGCCTAAATACTTTTGATATCAGCTGCCACCAGTTGTTTGAAAGCCCATTGGCAATTGCTCGCCGAGCGCCTCTCGCAAAGTGCGTTCGAAAAGCTCAACTATGTCTCGATGTATCGATCGTTGTGCGAGAATTTCTTCGTTAGCTGTATTTGATAGCTTCGCCGCTAAATGCGCATTGAACTCGTCTTGCTTTTGCTGCAAAGACTCAGCTTTGATATCTCGAGCAAGAATCACAATCGTATCGATCTCGCCCTCTAGAAAAGTTGAAACAGCGGCTCCTGCAAGATTGATCAAGAAGTCTGGGTCAAGATGTGGCTGAAACTGATTGGCTAAGTGTTCAATTTGATCTTGCACTTCGAGATCTGAAAACACCTGGCTACCCAGTACAACCTGTTCAGCCTGCATATGAGCCATGTGCTCGAACATGGTCATAATGGTTAGGGCCATGTCTGCATCTGTTACCAGTTTGAGAGCAACCTCTTCATTTTGGCCCCTTATACCCTCGGCCTGCCTGATCATATTGGGCAGTTGTTGCTGGCTTACCAATGACTTGGCTGCGGCTTGCAGGGCCGCGACACTTATTTCGGATTCAAAGGTCACTTGCTTTGCGCTGACCAACGGATCTTTTAAAGCACCCGAACAACTAGGTGCCGCCAACGTCAATTGGCTAGTTAGGCCTGCACACACATATGTGGCTAGAACCAGTTTGCGAACTCTCATATTATCCCCCCGGCTAGGACTTCGAACTGGTTTGCGAGTAAAGCAGACAGGGTTGAACAATATCAATGAGGAGCGAGTGAATGCATTTTTTTCTAGCGATTTTAAGTTTGCAGTTAACAACCCATTACAAAAAGATAGTGTTTAAAAAAAAGCACTGAGAGTTTCTATAAGAGGAATTGATGGCCTTCGTATAGACCAGAGTTTGGGGTGCTTCTCGTAGGTTTTGATTTTGCTGTAGAGTTCTCTTTGAGTGAGATACTTATTGAAATAAATAGCAAGCAACTGGTTGATAGGCCCCGCTCCAGACCTACTAGGGTTTAGCAGATTGGGCCAAATGATATTGTTTACATACTAGACGGTATTTTTTGCATATTGCATACGAGCAGCCTAGATTCTCAACAAATTTCAACGATAGGGGGATTTATGTTGAGAGGAATCATGCTTTTGGGGCTTTTGCTTGGTCTTAGTGCAGAGGCCAGAATTACCAACTTCCGTCAGTACGACGTGAACTCTTTTAGCTGTAGTGCTGCAAAAAAAGGCAAGTTAAATATTTTGGGCGCTACCTGGGATAAAGAGTCTGATTTGATCACTGTTATGACAAAGGTTCTTGGGGCAGACGAGCCTGCATTTGATGAACAAGTCTACGGTGTTGAGAAAGTGTTCTCTTCAGCTCAGACGTTAATGTTCGTAGGCCGACCTGCTGATGGTTCGAAGGGCTTCATTCAATTGATGCTCAGAGATGAGAGACCAACGACTGTGTCATTGGGAGCTAAAGGCGTATCCTACATCGACTGTGAGATCGATGCGGTCAAGATCGCCAATTGATTTTCAAGAACATTGAGGGGGCGGCAAAGCCCTCTCAAGGATTGTAATGAGCCGGCGAACTAGTATAGACTTTTGAGCTGTAAACCTAAGGATAGGAGTTCGAAATGTTGAATGCGAAACAGTTGACGTCGCTCATCTTAATAGCTGTGTGTGGATTGCTTATCGGTGGATGTGCTCAAAGCATGGGAAGTAAGCATCACGATCACGAAGGTCACAGCCATCACCATGATAAGGCTGGGCACGAGCACCACAAAGACCACGATCATAAACACCATGAGGGCCATGAGTGCATGCACAAAGAAGGCAAATGCCATTGTGCAGGTCACGGTAAAGAAGGCCACACTTGTGGCCACCACAAGGTGGAAGCTAAAAAAACCGACGGCAAAAAAGGTGAAGCTAAGAAAAAGTGCAATTGCGAGAGCGGACCAGCCACCTACAAAGGTGCATAACTTTTAAAACTGCCCTAGTACAGAGCTTCGCGTATTGTTAGTACGTCTTGATGGGGTTGGCTGATTGTCAGCTGGCTCCGTTTGCCAGTTTCATCTGCTCTTTCAGGCCCTTTGCTGCCATGGCATAGCCTCCGTCACCACCATCAATGAAGTGCACATGATCATTTTGTGAGAATACCATACAGGTCATGAGTGCCTCAGAGCTCTCATGTAGGCCATAATAGATTTCACCTTTATTATATAGCGCTTCACACAGCTGGGTGAGTGAATCGGCTTGGGCAGTGGAGAGGTCTCTAACGAATCTGTACATGCCATCATACTTTTGAAAATCAGAGCGTAAGATCAAGTCGCCCACATAAGGTATCTTTGATTTAAAAAACCAAACGATAGGTGTGAGTAGAAGTAAAAAGCTCATGACTGAAACAAATGTAAGGTAGGCTGAGGCTTTGGCTTGGCCTGCAGTTTTGGTTTTCCACTCGGCGTAGTAGTGCACAGGTGGCCAACTTGTGGGGAGTGTGCTGTAGCGTATAGGGCTGGTGTCTTGCTTGCTATCTAATGATTTGTGGATCTGAGTTAATATCGTCTGAGCATTTTTAGGGTTTCTGACTTTGATCATTCCAGTGATCATTTTGCCGTGCTTTGCTTTGAGCGGGTTCCAGCGACACTCTAAACCTTCTAGGTACTCTAGAGAGAGTTGGGATTCTGTTCTTGAGAATAGGTTTGGAGCTTCAGAACTGTCTTTTAACCATGAGTCTGAGATGTCTACGCCGCTTCCGCTAAACATAAAGATGTGTTGGCCTGGTGCTAAATCATGTTTCATGACCTGAAACTGTAGGCCCCGATCAAAAAACTCTTTGGACTCCCAGATCGCAACTCTCATGGGCATTCCGAATTGAACTTCAGCTATGTCACAGAGTTCGTTCATCGAGGCCACCAGTGAATCAAGGCAACTTTTTGGAGCAGCCAAAAGAGCTCCGTCTCCACCAAACTGAAAGCAAATGTGCTCAGGAGTGCAAGCGTTGATGCCCGAGATGATGGCTGTCGCACCCAAGGTATTCACTTCTTTATATCGGCCCGAGTCGATCGCCTTAGTTGAGCCTTGAATGTCAGTGGCGACAATCAACCAGTCTTCAGGAAGGTCGGTGTACTGCTCAAGGTCGAAGACATCTTCAAATTGATGCGAGCCACTCAATCGCTCAACGAAAGTGTCTTTTGCTTGAAGGGGTAGGTTGTCTGACATGGCCTGGCTCATAGTTGAATAGTAGTGATCGCAGAGGGGTAGGGGTAGGCCAGATTTTTAATTGCACAAAACAACAAAGCCTCTCGCTGGAGAGGCTTTGTCTATATATATGTGAAAAATAGGGTCACAGTTTTTTGGAGGTTGTTACTCCCACTTTACTCTGAGGCCGTTGATGCGAACGAGCTCTTCGGCTTTGTCCATGCTTGAGCCTTCGATGCGTTGCCAGTGATAGGTAAGTTTGCCTTCGGGCATTGAAGCAGCGGCCATAAACTCATTTACAGTCTTGTATTTGTTGTGTCTGCCACTGTCTTCGATTCGCTTCGTTCTTGAGCGACCGCTATCCATAGCTTTCAGGCTATAAGCTGTGCCGTCTGTCATGTTGATTACGAGTTTAAACTTCTTCGAGCCTGAAGACTTGCTGATGGCACCAATCTCACGGCTAGTGTAGTTCTTTGATATAGATGAAGCTGTGACTTCGATCGAATCAATTTGCTTTTGACCAGAGAAGTGGCCTTCTTTTCGCACGATTTCGAAGCTCTGGCGATTCTCAACAATTGTTGCACCTTGAATGGTTTTGCTTTCACTTCTAGCTCCACCTTCAACTTCGAAATCACAGAACTCACTCACTGAAGTTTCAACTGTGAAGTAGCGAACGCGGCTTGAGTTATCGGGGTTGGTTGCGCTGACTACTTGGCAGTTTGAAAGACCTGAACTGAGTTCGTTTCTGACATCGATACGAGTGCTAGAGTTACTAATATTCGAGATTCGGCCCATTCCTGCAGGTAAATCTAAGCCAAAATCGTTGCGCAAATCTTGAGCAATGCGTGCTAACTCTTCCATGTCCTCTAATTCTTCTTGAGAGGCCATTTTCTCACTTTCATTTGTGTCTAAAATGTCACTCTTAAAACCTTTGCCAGAAAAGTCTGTGTCTGAAGAATCGCTCGAAAACTATGAACAGCCCGCCAGTAAAAGAAAAGCGGCCGTTGCCACTAGGTAATGCTTGTTCATTATCCCTCCCCCGGATGGATGGTTTTGTTGTTTTAGTGCGGGTTTTGTAGGCGACTTCAACCTGATTTGTCTATGGCGCGCGCCATTACTAAGGTCAGTATTGCGGCACTGCGATAAATTTCAAACTTGACCTAGACGAAACACCTGTAAGACTTAGAAACGCAACGAAAATGATAGCGTCTTAAGACGATCAACAAGGAGAACACTATATGAAATTAAAACACATTGCTGCACTAGTTGCTGCAGCTAGTATGATGGCACCAGCTGCCCATGCAAGTAAGTCTCGTTTGGGAGCACTTGAAGGCGCAGGAGCTGTTGATGGATCTTTTTTCATCGCAGATGAGCGGGCTGTATTTTTGAGTCCTGCTTTTGCTGGATCTTTCGGTAACAACATCAACATGGAATTGGGTACTGGCCAAGGTGGCACAACTCAGCCTGTTGCTGAAGGTGGATTCCTTATGCCAGGCGACAGCTTGAGCTATGGTGTTCAACTTGGAAGAACTGGTTTTGCTGCTCAAAACCTTGCTGCACGTGGTGCTGGTGAGTTGACTGGTTGGGATGCGAACACAGCTAATCTTATTCCTCAGAACTCTCTTGAGCTTATGCTTGCTGGTTCTGGCGGTTGGGGTGTGAGCTTGCACTATGTAAACTCAACTGACGACAACGCTGCAAATGCAACTGGTAACGAAATTGACCAAGCTGCAGACATCATGACTTTGAAAGCTGGTTACATGACTGACAAGTGGCACGTTGTTGCTCACTTCGATATCACTGCTACTCAGACTTCAAACGAAGAAGATGCTGGTGGAGAAGACGAGACTCTAGACGCTTCAGGTACAATGCGTTTGGGTGGTTACTACAACCTTGACGAGAACTCTACTATCGGTGGTTTGTTGCAGATGAACCAAGTGAAAGCTGAAGGTTCTCTTGAGGCTGAGTACTCTGACACTGACCTAATTCTTGAGTACTTCCGCAAGTTGAAAAACGAAGAAGGCACTATGGCTTACTACAAAGTCGGTGTTCGTTACCTTGCTGCTGCTACTGAGCCTGACGGTGGTGACGAAGGAACTGCAACTACTCTTGCTATTCCTGTAACTATCGGTGTTGAGACTAAAATGGAAGATTGGCTAACTTTCCGTGGTTCAATCAACCAAAACGTAATTGTTGATTCTTTTGCTCAAGAAGACGTTACTGCTGATGTTTCTAGAACTAGAACTAACAACGTTTCAAACACTACTGTTGCAGCTGGTGTTGGTATGACTTGGGGCGGATTGAGAATCGACTCTCAGCTTGCTGCTCTAATCGATCCAAACGCTACTGGTACAGATACTTCTGGTACAATCAACGGCGACAACTTGCTTGCTCGTGTTGGTTTCAACTACCAGTTCTAAGTTTAAGTTCACTTAGACTTGAACCAGAGCTTTTAATTAAGCTGAAAGACCCCGGCGCCATTGGCTTCGGGGTTTTTTTATAAACTCTTAACACTCCTGTGGTCAGATCGATTCAAGCAACCTTTCATTGTCTTGTAAGTTTTTGGTGCGATCTACTCTAGACTTATAATGCCCAATCTTCACAAACTCTTAAGCCAGTTTGGCTCATAGGCCTTTTTCTGCTTCCGATAGAATAAGTAGTAAGGGAGAGGGTGCTATGTCTTTTGATTCGAACGATCTATTACGAGACTTTCAATTCGAGGGGCACCAGTGTCTAGAAGAGTGCGAACGGGCAATTCTAAAAATGGAGAGAGCAGAGACCTTTGAATCTGGTTACAAAGAGGCCTCTTTGTTGTTTCGCTCTATCAAGGGTCTAAGTGGCATGTTTGGCATCAAAGAAGTCGTTCAGATCTTTCACCACTTTGAGGGCTTGATGTCGCGCTATCAGGAGCGAAGTTTCTTTCCCGCGGAACTCGTAGATTACTTTTATGCAGGCGTGGATGTGGCTGATAAGCATATTGTGGGCAAAAAGGTGGACTTTGAGTTGTATGACCCGGTAGAGCGCACCGCTGGACAAGACAATTTTGAGGGAAGTTCTGATTTACTGAATGTGGGTGCAGATCTTGAGGGCCAGGGCGCTCGAGAAGACTTTGTTAGGTCTTCGAAAGGAAAAGGGCGAGACTTGAGTACAAGCAAAACAGCGGGTAAGGCCCCCACCACTGGCACAGACGGCTCTATCTACCTTGTCGATGATGAACAAGACTTGCTGGATGGAATGAAAGACACGATTGAGAATTTTAGTCTAGACCTTGCGATTCACACTTTCACTTCAGCAGAGGCTGCTCTGAAGCAATTTGATAAAACCCCTCTACATGAGCAGCCCATGATGATTATTTCTGATCTGAAGCTTCCTGGTTTGTCAGGGCTTGGGCTTCTCGGTGAGATGGGCTCTAGAAACAACAACATACCTTTTGCTCTGTTGAGCGGTCGCTTAGAGGATGCCGACTACCGTGTAGCTCTTGAGCATGGTGCCTATGCAATTTTGTCGAAGCCAGTAAAGCCAGTGGAGCTCGAATTTCATATCTACTCTGCAATGAAGTACAAAGAGAGCCTCGACCTTGTTAGAAAGTCTCTGAAGTTCATGTTCTACATGTTTGAGTCGACAAAGGGTTTGCCGACAAATGAACGGAAGCTGCTAGAGAGTGAAATTCAGTGGATCATGCATAGGGTCGACGGCTTAAAATCTTACGGGAAAGTAGCCTAGTCGTTTTTAAAGCTTAAAACCGTGGGCATTTTTTGCATCGTAAGCGGTGTGACATTTCGATATCGTCATGTATTCAATGCAGGTTTTGCATGAGTTTTCACCAGACTCAAGTTTTTTTGGTATGCGAATTTCTTCGTTTTTACTTTATGACACTTTAAATTCCTGAGTTCTTTCAAGACTTTTGATTTCTTACCATAATTGAACCTTGCCTTCGCCAGCGCAAATTTAGTTTTGTAAACTTCGTTTTCATTGTGCTAACAAAATGAGCAGTTAAAAACGAGGAAACCTTGGGAGGGTTTAATGAAGTTACTAGCTTTCTTTGCCGCTACGGCAATGATGTTCTCATCTGCATCTCAGGCATTAACAGCTGACGAGATGAAAGTTCAACTTACTGAAAACGGCCTTGAGATGGTTCTCAAAGGTGATGATGGCAAAGCCTTTGGAGTTGCTCAGATTTTCCCAACCACTTGGAGTGGTGAGGAAATGACAGGTTACGATGTGCGTTTCAGCGCCGGCACTGACCTTGTTACTATCGATCTTGTTGAAGTTGCCGTTTACGACTGGGAGGCGAACTCTTTGGTGTTGGTTCAAATGCTTGAAGCCAGCCAAACTCCAGTTGGTGGTCAGTTCGTAACTGGTCTTCGCGGAAAGCTAGAGAAGTGGGATAAAGGTGGCGACTCAGAAAGATTTGTCGTTGTTTTCAGAAACTCACTTGGTCAGTTCGTGACTCATGTTGATGTTGAAGACAAAACAGTTTCTGCTTGGAACTCTTTTGAAATGAACGGTGTAGTTTACGACAGATATGAAACTCGTTGGGCAGCAGGAACAGGGCCACTTGGTGGTCGAATGATCAATTCTGTAACTCTTGAGAAGACTCTTGAGACTCCAGAGAAGGCTTACCATATGGTTCCAGGTAAGGCTTGCCCAGTGCTTGCTCTTAGAGACACTTCTGATGGTGTTAACAACGGCAAGTTCGTAACTTCGATTTATGGTGCTTACGGTTTGAGAGCGATCCCTGGTCATGTGACTAAAAAAGCAGTTTGCTCTTACAAAGTTCAAGATCGTGAAGGCAGAGTAAAGCAAGTCACTTGGGGGCTTCTAGAAGACCTGAACGACTACTAGTTCAAGCGTTACCCTTGAATTTTATTAAAAACGAGCTCTGCACTGAGCTCGTTTTTTTGTGGTCAAACCCTGTTCAAATCGCCCAGAGTCTGACAATCTGACAATCTGACAATCTGACAATCTGACAATCTGACAATCTGACAATCTGACAATCTGACAATCTGACAATCGGGCCTATGAGTTAAGCCCGCAGTTGAGCAAACTCAATGGGGTTAAAAGTTACTGTGTTATTTGTCGATTTCTTCACTGCAACTGAAATTTTCGTAACGTGTTTGCCGCTTTAAGTGGTTTTTTAAAAAATCGGTCATGCTGGCCTCGTCTGGGTAGAGGCCGTGTCGAGTGATTAAAGGCACTTGCGTCAAGCTGGCTAAACGGCTCGAGGCTGGGTGGTCTTCTGCTAAACCGCGAAGAATGCAGTCCATAAGATATTCAGTGTGCCTTTTCTTTGGTTCGTATAGGTGAATCTCTTGTGGTGGCCGGTAACCTCCAACTTCTGCAGCAATTGAGAGCAAAACCTCTAAGAAACTTGGGTCTCCGTTTACTTTCGCAAAAATCGTTGATTCAAAGTTTGGGCTTCCTTTGTATTGAAGCTGATCTTTGAATGTGCTGAAAAACTCTTTGTTCATCGCAAAATTTGGGTCCAACAAAGCTGGTATTTGAACCGATAGACGGTGAGCCAGAATGAAAGCACGATTTGGAATGTCTTCGACTTTGTCGACAGATGGGGGAGCATGAACTTTCTCGCCTCTTGCATTCAGCAACAATATCTTGCCTTCAGCCTGCAACTGCTCGATGAAGTCTTGGTCTTCAATAGATCGATCGGGGTAGTAGCCTGTGACTGTGACCCAGTACTGGCTGGCTCCAAAGAACCAAGAGGTTAAAAATTTTGTGTTTCCATCATGCAGGTACAGCTTGTCGCCAATAACCACGGCTTTGCCAGGCTTGTCTTTGCCAAATAGAAAGCCAGAACCATCAGAGCCCAACTGATAGAGCTTTTTTCTCGGCTTCCATGTGACTAGCCCTTTTTGGTAAGCCTCGAGCGCTTTTAGGTAGAAATTGTAAAAGTCGACATTTGGTTGCCCCAGGTGGGTAGAGGTCATTGGCACCAGGGCTCGCTTGCCAACCAGACCCTCAAGTTGAGTGATGTCAAAGTCGGCAGGGGAGTCAGAGGCCTGTTGGTAGTTTGACCGAACTTGCTCGATCATTGCTTCAATGACGGTTGGGTACTCAGTGTTTTCGAGCTGGTCTCGACTGATTAAGCCAGCTGCCAACACGGAGTTTGCGGCTGAAATCAGTAAAATGATGGCACTATATGCAAATAATTTCATGAGAGCAGTCTCAAGCTTCCTTTTGATCGATCTGAGGTCTTGTTTCTTAAAGACAAATAGGGTGTGCGAAATCTGTTCCACAACTTTAAATGAGCTTTTTTTGGGGTGATTCGGTCTCTGTAGCTGGGTGCTTTCATCTGGCTTGAAGTCTAGATATTAAGGCTGCATCAGCTCTGCTAAGCTGTTGATATAAAAAGACTTTGCCAGCCTAGCTAGATTTGGTCATCATGAGATCAAGATGGAAAGACGAGACCAGCCAAATCGCCGCAAAATTCCTAGGTTTACTTCAAAGCCCGTGTTTGAAAACCTAAAGACGCTATTGAAAATTAGCCGTTTCTTAATGGGTTTTCTGCTCTCTTTCGCCATCTATCTATTCGTCATTTTGATCTTTGATTTTAAAGGTTCATTGGCTCAAACGGTGATTGGTGGTGGGGCCATGCTCTTCACTGCGTTTCGGTTGAATGGTCTTAATGACATCATAAAACTGTACCTCGAGAATGAGTCGGTCACTAACCTTGAGAGGGTCAGCAACGCTCTCGTTTTGATGATGCTTCTGTTCACGTTTTTGATTGTTCTCGGTACTCTTACCCTAGTGATCTTGTTCAGCGACTTCTTTATGAAGCCCATCACAATGCTGAGCTAATCGATTTCGATCATTTCTTTTTACAGGCTTTAAGCGGCCGGACTGCTTCGACCTGCAGCTCAGGTGTTGTATGACTCTCTTGCAAGTATTGCTGCCAGTCTGTAGCCGTGCGTTCTCGAGGCTCAAGCCATGACTCCCATGTGCTGTCGGGCAGAAATAGCGGAGATCGGTCATGACCTGTTTGTTTAATGAATTCGTTTGGTTCAGTGGTGATAATTGCAAAGCTGTCTATCAGCTCTCCAGACTCTTTGTTGACCCAGGTTTCATAGACCCCCGCAGCGACTAAGAGCTTTTCTTCAGGTGCAAAGAACCTAACGACCTGGCCCTCATGTGTGCCTTCGTAGCAAGACTCAAAAAAACCATTGAAAGCGACGAGGCACCTGTTTTCGGTTAAGGGTTTTGCCCAGGTTGGCTTCTCTGGCATTGATTCAATTCTCGCGTTGTAGGTGGCAAACTTTGGCTTTTCAACCTTTGACCACCTCGGAACTAGAGAGTACCTCATCATCTCGATTTTTCTCTCGGCCTTTTGGGTGACGACCGGAAAGCCCCCATGCGGGTAAACTTGCATTTCAAGTTGCTCCTCTACAGCCTGTGTTCGAGATGAGATCTGCATGCGGGCACCGTAAGCGTTTACAGATTGCTTTATCATCACTGAATAGCACATAGAGGTTTGGCTCTCTTTCTCAAATTGATAGTTGATAGCTGTGAGATTACAGAAACTTGGAGACAGTCTCAAGCTGAGACCCCAAATTTAGCTTCAAGACACTGTTCTGATTCAGGGGTCTAGCCGATAAGATGAATATGAAAACAATCAGGTTCCTATCAATAGTCGCAAGTTTGGTTTTTGCTTCAACGCTTTCTGCTGAGGGGCTCAAGTCTACGAATATGAACAACAAGTCATTCGGCACAGGAGGCAGTATGAACCTGACTCCAGAGCAGCTGAAGTCTTTGAGTGAGCTCAGTGCAAGATCGCCTAGCTCGGCTGGTCAACAGCCGCAGATTAGCGAAGAGCAGATGGCTGAAATGATGAAAGTTCTTGAGGAGTACAAAAAGTCGTTTGAGAAACGCAACGATGCTTTGCAAAAGCTCCTCAAAGAAGAAGATCATTGATGTCTCGGCTTGGGGTGAGTTGGCTTATTGCCGCTTCTCTTCTGAGTTTTGCTGCACATTCTCAAATCGCCGGAAAACTTGACGATGTCGTGACACCCGCAGGTGCAGGTGCACAGTACACAATGAAAATTGGTGGCGCCACCACTGAAGTCGCGCTTTACTTTGCCAAAGCACCCGGCACCAATCAAAAGGCAATTGAGATCTTTTTTAGATCTCCAGGTCAATTACTACCAATCGAATTGTGGCAACAGTTCCACCTCGGGCAGTCTGGCTCTGGTCAGATCAATGTGAACGATGGCTATGTCTATGCCGAGAAGTTCAAAGCCCGAAAGTTAGACCCAGAGTACCTGAGGGGCTTCGATGGCGTTCAAGTGAGTCAGTTTCTGATGACATCGAAAGATCAGTTGAAGCGCCATTTCGTAGCCTCTGAAAAAGTTAAAGTGCCGGCAGGTGAAGTCACAGCCGACCATTACCGAATCGAGAGAGCGGGCCAGACTGTTGACTTTTGGATCCATCATGATTCAAAGCCTATGGGGCTTGTTCGCTTGAAGTCGTCAGGCCAGAAGATGAAACACAACTACGACATGCAAATGACCCAGCTTGTGACCGGGGTAAAGCAAAAGATTGAACCCTCAGAGGCGAAGCCCATGAACGACGAGGCCAGGGCTTTTTTGCCTAAACCCAGTTCTTCTGGCTCTGGCGGTGGAATGGGTATGTTTTAATCAGCTTTTACCAAGTGAGAACCGAGAATGTCTCCCTCTAGGCTCAATTGTTTTGGCTTACTAAATTTGGCCTCCACAAGCAGGCTCCAGGCAAACAAGCACAGCATGGCTGCGTCTTGGTGATCAGCAGAGACTTGATTCAAACTTTTATAGTTCTTAACCCCAGCTGAGACCGCTTTAGGCAATTGCAATGGTTTGCCTCGAGTTGTTTGATTCAGCAGGCGCCAGGCTAAGCTTGGATAGCCTTCGATTATGACTGGCCTGCCGACTTTAGGCTTCCTAGCCTTTGTAAAGGGCCAAAGTTCAATTTGCTCAAGTGTGGTTTTGCAGACTGAGCCAGTTGGCACTAATGGTGTGGTCAGATCTTTCCAAATTCTGTAGGTGCCGGTTTGAATGTTCTTTTGATAAGGGCGTGATCGAAAGACAGAGTTGGCTCTGAGCTTTTGTTCGACCGAACGTTTGGGGTACTCATCTGAGCCATTGTAGTGAGTCTGCAAGATTTGGTTGAAGAAAACCTCAGCCTCTTTGGCCCCGTATTTTGGCCTTTTGGCAGCCCTTTTCATTATTGATCTCAATTCAGCTTCAGCATCGTCTGACTTCTGAAGCTCGCCAGGCAAGCCGATCACAGAGTCGACAACGACTAGGGTGCGAGATTTATGCAAGTCGTGGCCATGTCGCGCTAATAGTTCGGTGAGCTTGTCTATTTGTAAGCTCTCAAGACCGAGTGCTTTTTTATTAGAGGTGCACTTGAGTGTCCAGCTGCCGTCGGCCCGTCTCGGTAAAACCGCTGTAGGCAGGGTTTTGGCCTTGCCATTTGGTTTAACAGCACCTGTTTGATCAACACCCACGATGACGTCGACATCTTCAAGTTTCAAGTGCACCGCCTATATGTGCGAGTCTTCAGGTTTGCCACGATCACTTTAAAAACAGATCTCTGTAGCTTCGATCGGCGTCATACATTTCAGCCTGCCGATCGAGATCGAATTTTCGATCGCGAGGGTCGGGGCCAACACCAGAATTGTAGGCCCAGTTGCCCCAATTGCTTTCGGTGTCATAATCGATCAGTTGTTTTTCGAACCAGCGAGCTCCGAGCCGCCAGTCGCAGTAGATATGCTTTGCCCAATAGCTGGCCACATTCTGACGTCCACGGTTAGACATCCAGCCTGTTTGATAAAGCTCCCTCATATTGGCATCAACGAAGTCTTGCCCCGTTTTGCCCTTGCTCCACTTGTGCCAATGACGGTTTCTCTCTAGGTCTTGGGTCCAATCGAGCTCTCGATCTTTGGGCCCTCTTAATGAGAAAAGAGCGGGCCCGTGTTTCAATGCATAAAACTTAAAAAAGTCTCTCCACAGCAACTCAAAATAGATCCAGTAAGTCGACTCGTTTTCTGTAACCTCTGCTTCGAATTTCTTTAGGCGATGATAGACTAGGCGTGGAGACAGGCTGCCTAGAGCGAGAAAAGGCGAAAGCTTTGTAGAGTCATCAAACTCAATCATACCATTGCGTGTTTGTTTGTATGTTAGTGCGGCCTGGCTACCCCAGAGGTAATGATCGAGTCTCTGAAAGCCTGCGAGTTCACCGGCTTCGTGGTTTTCTACAGGCTCACTTTGAAGATCAAAGTTCATTTGCTCAGGCAGCTGAGGTGGTGGAAGCTGCTCAGGCGTGGGTACACACTCCTCAGGGCCTGGGCCTGCCTCAATCTTTTTTCTAAAGGGAGTGAACGACTTCAATTTGCCAATTTCGAATGGCAATTGTCGTTTTAGATAAAGCGGCAATTGGTCAACGGTTTCGAATGCCTTGCCATTTTGGCGGCACCAACCTTCGATCTCGGCCTCTTCAGCTCGGCCGATACTATTGTAGCTGGCAGTGCAAATGATACGGTCGAACTGTGAGTTTTGATTCAAGAAATGCAAAATTGATTCAGAGTGTAGGTGAAGGTGTTGTCCGAGATTACCAAGACTTTCTTGTAGAGCTAACAGAGTTTGGTAGGTGTAATTTCTGCGAGCTGGGCCAGCTTGTTTAAGTGACTTGTTTTGGCAAAAGATGAGGTCGAGATGAGTTGAATCTGAGCACGCCAATAAGAGGCTTCTGTTGTCGTGAATTCGAAGATCATTTCTCAACCAATAAAGGGTTTTCATATAGGTGGCTCTCTAGTTATCTGATTCAATGCCGACGTTAACACTGTCTGAGTCCTTGTTCCAGTTGCCGAAGTCTCTGCGGTGTTGAGAAGGGAAGAATTGGTTTTTTCGGCTGCCATGTTTTTGATATACCCTTTTGCTGTTGCTCCGAACCTCTGGTTTTGACCTCCAAGAGAAAATTTTTGACTTTGCCTCTTGGTATGATTTTTTAGGATCGACAATTGGTTCAGGGTAGTCGAGTCCGATGCGGCAGCCAGCCAAAGTTTGCATCATAGGAGGCGTCTTTTCTGGGGAATGCACTTGTGAAGCATCCAAACCCTCAAGAGCCGGCAACATGCGCTTAATGAACTCACCCTCAGGGTCTTTGTCGAGACCTTGCTTTGTAGGCGAATAGATTCTAACCGTGTTGATGCCGGTGACTCCAGACTGCATTTGAATCTGCGAGTAGTGAATACCAGGTTCAAAATCTACAAATAGACGCGACAAATGCTGAGAGGGTTTCTTCCAGTGGAGCCAGAGTTGGTAGCTTGCAAAACTAATTAGCATCGCCCTCATTCTGAAGTTGATCCAGCCGTACTTTTTTAGCGCCAACATGCAGGCATCGATCATCGGAAACCCAGTTTCACCGGCTTTCCAGGCTTCAAACAGATCGTTGTTAAAAGACTCTTCTCTCATGCCGTCAAAGCCACGGTTCATGTTGTGAAACTCAATATCGGGTTCAGACTCGAGCTTTTGAATAAAATGACAATGCCACCAAAGCCGGCTCTCGAAAGATTTCAGGCTCTGCCGCCAAGTCTTAGCAAATTCACCATCAAAGTGTTGAAGCTCCGCACGAGCCCCTCTCAGGGCCTCTGTAATTTCAGTTATCGAAATAGTCCCCCACGCGATGTGTGGGCTGAGGCGAGAGCAGCTGTCATACGCAGTCACCGGAGATGACATTTCAGTTCTGTAGTTGTGGCCTCTTTCACTTAAAAAACTCTGCAAAAGGTCATCAGCTGCTTGCCGGCCCCCAGCTTGTAGATCGGGTAAGCATCGAAACTCAACTTCTCTAAGATCAATTTGCCCATTGAGTTTGATGAGCTTTGGGGGCTGTTGTGCTTCAGGTTTTGCAAGCGTTGGTCGTTCGATAATTTTTGACCTGGCTTGGTTCCAGCGGTTGCGGTCTTTTAGGCCTCTGATAACTGAGAATTGGCGAGACTCTTGCCAATAGATGCTATGAGCTTTGCACCAATTTCCTACGGCAATGTCACGCGCGTAGCTCCAGGCGAGCCCGGTTTCTTCATGAGAAAAGAGGCGCTTGAGGCCACATTTGTTCTTTAGCTCACTCAGAACAGTTTCAATATCGGCCTGAAATATCAACAGTGGTATGCCTAGTTTTTTAAGTTTAAGCTCCAGTTCAGCTAAGCTTTCTGTAGCGAACTGAAGGTGAATGTCAGAGGTCGAGGGGTGAGAAAGCCATTCAGGCTCGTAGACAAAAAAAGCGCCGCAAAGGCCGTTCTTGCGGGCGTTTAGGAGCGCTTGATTGTCAGAGGCTCTAAGATCTCGTTTAAGCCATACCCAGTTTTCAATCGACATGATCTAGAGTTTATTTGATTTCTCACTCTGGCTCGAGCCCACAGCTGAGATCCTCTAAGACTCGGTGCTAGGCTACAGTGTAAAAGCGGCTCAGAGGGGCACAGATTCAAAAAACTCAGACACCTTTTTTGATGCAGGGCCAATAACCTGCTTGTCAAAGGCTGACACGTTCTCGCTGCTATCCATGTTAATCAAAACCTTGTCGCAGCTCTCAGGCGCCATAGAGACCAAACCCGCTGCCGGGTATACGACTCCCGAGGTGCCAAGAGCTACAAACATATCAGACTTAGAGACTGCATGCATGAACTCCTTCATGAAGAGAGGCACTTCGCCACACC
>JABSOQ010000003.1 GCA_013216195.1 Bdellovibrionales bacterium | reverse complement strand
ATGAGCTTCGTCAAGACCGAGGACGGATGGCGCGTCGCCAACACCAGCTTCACCATGACCGCGCTCGACGAATGCGAGACGCTGGGCGCACCTGAAATTCCTACAAAATGATCACCAAACTCCTCATCGCCAATCGCGGCGAGATTGCCTGCCGCATTATGCGCACCGCCAAATCCATGGGGATTGCGAGCGTCGCGGTCTATTCCGATGCCGATGCCAAGGCATTGCACACGCGCACCGCGGATGAAGCGGTGCATATCGGCCCCTCGCCTGCGGCTGAAAGCTATCTTGTGGGCGACAAGATCATCGCCGCGGCCAAGGAAACGGGCGCGGAGGCGATCCATCCGGGCTATGGCTTCCTTTCGGAAAACGCCGACTTTGCCCGCGCTGTGATTGAGGCGGGGCTGATCTGGGTGGGGCCCAAGCCGGAAAGCATTGAGGCGATGGGCCTCAAAGACGCCGCCAAAGAGCGCATGATTGCCGCCGGCGTGCCGGTGACGCCGGGCTATTTGGGCGAAGACCAATCGCTGGAGCGCCTCTCCGCTGAGGCCGAGAAAATCGGCTATCCCGTCCTGATCAAGGCGGTTGCAGGCGGCGGCGGCAAGGGGATGCGCAAGGTCGATGATCCGGCAGATTTCGCCGCCTCTCTCGAAAGCTGCCAGCGTGAAGCGAAAGCCTCTTTCTCCAACGACGAAGTGCTCCTCGAAAAGTGGATCACCTCCCCGCGCCATATCGAGGTGCAGGTGTTCGGCGATGCCCACGGCAATGTCGTCCACCTGTTCGAGCGCGATTGCTCGCTCCAGCGCCGCCACCAAAAGGTGATCGAAGAGGCCCCAGCCCCCGGCATGGACGAAGCCACCCGCGAGGAAATCTGTGGGGCCGCCGTGCGCGCCGCCAAAGCGGTGGACTATGAGGGCGCGGGCACGATCGAATTTATCGCCGACGCCAGCGAAGGCCTGCGCGCCGACCGCATCTTCTTTATGGAGATGAACACGCGCCTTCAGGTGGAACACCCCGTGACTGAGCTTGTGACTGGCTTTTACTTGGTACAGGAGCAAATCATGATCTCCAGTGGTATCCCATTTAGCTTTAGCCAAGAGGATGTGAAGCAAAAAGGTCATGCCATTGAGCTCAGAATCTGTGCTGAAGATCCTCAAACATTTGTGCCTAGCCCTGGTAAAATTAGGCGTTGCCGAATTCCTCAGGGGCCCTTCATTCGGGTTGATGGTTATGCCTACCCTGGCTATGAAGTGCCCATTCATTATGACCCAATGATTTCAAAACTGATTGTTTGGGGTAATGACCGCTCTGAGTGCATTAGAAGACTAGAACGAGCTCTCACTGAGTTTATGCTCACTGGTGTAAAAACAAATATAATTCTCCACCGAAACATATTGGGCCAAAAGAAATTTTTAGATGGCACCTACACAACTCAGTTTGTCGACAAGCACTTGGGGCCAAACAAAGAAGACTTCTTTATGTTCGTAGAAGATGATGTGTTTTTGATTACTGCAGCCATTGAAGCTTACAATGACAGTAAGTCACGTGACGTTTCAAACTATGCTCTAGCTTCTAGATGGAAAGACCAAGCTAGAAATGATTCGGTAAGGAGCTAATCATGTTTTTTGAAGCTGAATCAAATAAGAAGAAATATGAAGTTCAAGTGAATGAGAGCCGAAGTGGCTATAAAGTTTCTTTGAGAGAAGAGGGCAAAGACTGGCGTCATTTTGATATCTCAAATGATCAGTACCAGTACCTCGACGAGACTGTGAGTTTTCTTTTCAATAACAGTTCGTACCTTATTGATGTGACCAACCTTGGTATGGAGTACACTGTCTTTACTCGCGGCTCTTACAGAACGATAAAGATTTTCAATGAAGAGGCCATTTTACACGAGAGCTTAAAGGCCGGTGGTGGCTTTGGCACAGGTGAGAACTTGTCATCAGGTATGCCAGGTAAGATCGTTAAAGTATTGGTCAAGTCTGGCGATGAAGTGAAAGAAGGCGAACCACTTCTCATTATGGAAGCCATGAAAATGGAAAACGAGATGAGAGCTGATCGTGACATTAAGATCAAAGATGTGAATGTGAAAGCTGGTGACAATGTTGAGGCCGGCGCAGTTTTGATTACGTTTGCTAAGTAAATTTCGACGGGGGCAGTACCGACATTGCAAAAGCTGAGTCCGAGTCGATTAAAAAACCTGCTGTTTTGGTTTTCTATGATTTTCGTTTCGACGGCCTTGTGTCTTGTGGTCGGCGAGCTGTCTCTTCGGGTTTATGCAAGCTATCTTGATGGTCAGATCGCCCCTAAAACGCTAAAGCGTGGCTCCAAACAAGACAATTCTGACATAAAAGAGATTCGCATATTGGTGCTCGGCGAATCGACAAGCGCTGTATCTTTAACTGATCCAGGTCAAGAGTGGCCTGCTCAGCTCCAGAACACATCGAAAGAAAATGCTAAGACTCAGTATCGAGTTTTGAACCTTGCTAGGTCCGCGATCAACACTGGCGCACTCGTAGATCGAGCCTAAGAGGTATTAGAAGAGTTTAAGCCTCATGTGGTGGTCTCCATGATGGGCGTCAACGACGGCAACACCGAAAACATGATAAGGGCGAATGATATAGATACAGGTCGAAGCTGGTTTGAGAAGCTGAGAATGTATCGCTTAGTTAGTACACTTTTGAATGATTTGTTTCTTGATTCTCAAATGGTCTATTACCCCACTGAAAGTAGTGGCTCAGTGGAAACTCCATTACCAAACGGCCTGTTGCGTCTTCGCTTCACACAAGATGAGAGACTCATGGTACAAGACTGGCTCAACAAATCTTTTGAGCTACCTGATAATGAGAAGTATCAGTTTTTTGTGGACAGCTTAAATGCCTTGGATGAACAAGAACGAGCTCGAATTTTAGCTCTTACGGTTAACATGTTTATTCAACAGCACCTCACCAACAAGGTTATACTTTGGCTACCATGGAAGCTGAGTTCGAAGCTCATTTTTGAACACAAACAAAGATATAGCGGGTCTTTGGCAAACTATGTTTTTCTTTGTTCGCAGGTTGATCGGCCAAAGTATGTGCTGAAAGCACTTCAAGTTTATTCTAAAGAGGCCACGCCAATATCTAACACAGCTCTAGGGCGCTTAAGTTGGTTCGCTGCGAGAGACAAAGAAAACGAAGATGAATGGTCTAGGGCTCTCGAGCCTTACAACCACAACTTTAAGTCATTACTCATCACCGGGCTGACCTCAGAGAACTTCAAGCGGTTGTCGGCTGCTTTAAAACTGGCCAAGATTTGCCACGTCGCCATGGCCTACCCAACACAGTCGGCCGATCACTTAAGAGACTACTTTTACGACAGATCTGATTTGATGCCTGAGGCGGTTGTTTCGCAGAAGTTGCCATTTGAGGCAGCCTTACAGGACTATTCTAAAGAAGATATCTTTGTAGACTTGTTCGCTGGAGACTTTGGGCACACAACAAAACTTGGTCACTCTATTATTAAAGATCAGGTGGTGTCGGCTCTCAGTAAATTGCCAGAGAGCTGCTTTAATCAGTACTAACCAAGTGGCATCTCACTGTTGGCTCGAGTGATTTCGTCATGATAGGCAATCGCTCCCCTGTTGGCCTTTGCACTTCTTATTGCCTCAACCAATCGGCAAGTAGCGTACCGCTCAGCCCTTTGTTCGTAGCTGGCAAGCCACTTCTCAAGATCTGTTTGTTGAAAGTCAGTTCTTGGAAACGGCACTTTCTTTTGCTTCACACCAATATTTAGGGGCTTTGGAGTCAACCTGGCTCGGTAACACTTTTGCCGCAAGCACAGGGTCTGATAGAGGCTGTCAGCATTTAGCAGGTCGAATAGCTTAGCTATCTCTTCGCTGCCTGCGGCCTTCGAAATACCATCTAAGATAACTCGAGCCCCTTTTTTGGTTTCGTATATTCGAAAACCAATGTTTGAGAATTCTGGCCTATTTGCAACCTCGCGTACCTGTTGGTAAATGAGCTCTTTTCTTTGTAGATCTGCTTTAAGGCCAAACAACCAACCAAAAAAGCCAAGTTTAGGTTCATCGATATCGAAAATTGGCAGATCCTCAGTGTTGAGAACCAGTGCACCGTAGCGGTTACGAGTGATAATGTTTGCCGCATCGATCTCTTTGATGATCTCTTCTCGAATTTCAACGGTGTACTCTTCGAGCTCATCTGATCGCCCTTCTATTTTGGCGATCATCACTGGTAGTTTTTTTCAGCCTCATCGATAGCATCTCTTTCAGACCTGTTGGAACCACCATAGCAAGTGAGCTCAATCGTTTGCCCATCGATGACTACCTTTTCTTGAATAGACACCCAATACTTACGAATAACCACCTTTGCCCCCTAGCCTGGCAAATCGAGGCTTTAATTATGTAAATGGCAAGTCAACTATGGCAACACGAATACTAGTTATTTGGTTATCAGATAGTCTGTGGCAAAATCTGATTTGGCTCGAGCCAAATGACATGACTGACTTGTACTTTTGGTAGAATTTTAGCGCAATCTCCAGTACTCAACTTTTAGATCATCACCCTCTACTTCTTTGTAAGGCTTAATCACATTTGAGCGCATCTCGAAAGTCCATGGGTCCATAAAAGCTGAAGGCTTATGCCAGATCAAGTTTGGTGTCACCACTATGCCTGCATGCATGACATCAGAGTACTCGTCTTTAATAACCAAAACATCGCCTAGCATTGGAAGGTCTGTTTCGACCTTTACAAATGAATTTGCCAACAAATCATTGAATTCGTGAAGAGGCATATTCCTAACTCTTGCATCATCAAAAAACCACATCTCAACCGCATTGAAGCAGTTGCCTGCATCGCTCTTAATGTTGGTTTTCTCCTCAACGACCATTGGTAGAACACTCGAAATTGGAATAGCTGTACCGAATCTAGCGACTATGCCGTTGATTAAGGCCGATGCATCCTTTCGAGATATCTTGAGCCCACTCATAAGAGTCAGAATGAGTTGAGATCTGGCAGGGGCAGAGGCTATTCTCACCCAGATTCTTTCGATGCGGTCTCCGGTGAACCATCTCGAATCTTGATGGGGAACATTGTCTAAGAACAAAGTTGTATTCAGAGTCACTGACCAAAAGGGCTCTATACCAGCAATTTGCATTTCGTTCGAACAAATCTGAGGCCTAGACGACTGTAAAATGGGTTTGGCCATCGCCATTGGAGCGGCAATCAGTGCCGCAAGCACGACACATAAGAGGCCATATAACCTGTTTTGATTTTGTTCCCAAACTCGCGTCATAAGTAATGGGCAATAGAGCAAGTTTCAGCCCAAGCCACCAACTTAGCCTATGAATTCAAGCTCTATTGAACCTTATATAAGATAATAATTTCAATGGCTTACATATTGTCGCTCGATGTACATAATTTGAGCATAGGTCATGATCGAAACAGTGTATGACACTTTTTGACCTTGCAAGACTAGCAGCATCGGAAAGTCTGCAGTTGCAGCATTGCTTAAGTTTTTATTCAGATCTTTTCGCGCCAAAAATTCGAACCAAAACCACTGATGACTCGTAAAGGGCAAACATAGGAATGAGCATTAGGATCATAGACACAACATCAGGCGGTGTAACCATTGCCGACAAAGCCGCCAGCAGAACAAGTGCATACCTTCGCATTTTAGACAAAAAGTGATGATCAATGATGCCCATCATGCCCAAGATCGTAAGAATCAAGGGCATCTCGAAAGCCGCTCCAAATACCAGTGTAGTCGTCGTAAAGAACGAAAGGTACTCACTGATACTAATCATCGCCACATCTGTGGTGCCACCGAAGTTCATCAAGAATGCAAAAGCAGCCGGATAAACAACAAAGTAGACAAACGAAACGCCGCTTAGAAACAAAGCTGAGCCAAATGCGATAAAGGCCACAACGTATTTCTTTTCGTTAGCGTAAAGACCAGGAGCCACAAACAGCCAGACCTGACCGAGCCACAATGGGCATGTGAGTATAATGCTCGCTAAGAAAGAAACCTTTAAGTGGGCCATGAACTTGTCCATGGGTGCTGTGAATATCAAGCCCTTAGAGTCTGTAGACAGGTAAGGTGAAATTGGCCCTCTAATGACATTGAAGATCTCTTCAGAGAACCCCCAACATACGAAGAAGCCTCCCAAGATGAACAAAATGCTCCAGATCAAGCGCGTTCTGAGTTCGGTTAAGTGTTCAACTAGTGTTTGACCTTCATCGACTTCAGTCACTTAGCTATCCTTGTTGCCATCAGAACTGTTGTCGTCTGAACTCTGATTACTGCTCTGGTCGTGATTAGCCTGATCAGCAGATGACTCTGGCTGATGCACACCCGCTTGTTGCTGCCTCTTTTCGTCGACTATGCCGTAGTCTTCTTCATGTGCGTGATCATTGTGGCCGTCACTGCTTGGCCTAAACTCTGGGTCTAAATCATCGAAGTTATCATCACCATTTTGGGCATGCCCGTTTTCAGATTCATCGAGCTCTAAGCCTTCACGCATTTTCTTTTCAAACTCAGCCCGCTGCTTGTGCATGTAACTTTGAGTTTGATCTGCCAAACCCTGAGCCTCATTTTTTACTGTTGCAATAGAGCTCGTGAGATCTCCAGTAGCTCTTTTGAACTCATTGAGCATGCGACCAACAACTCGAGCGACTTCAGGCAGCTGCTTAGGCCCGATCACTAAGAGCGCTATAGCTCCAAGTACGATCATCTCTTGTAAACCCATATTGAACATATTTAGAGATTAGCAGAAAAGTTGCCCCATGGTCCATTCAGAACGCAGTTGATTTCACGTTAGTCAGCAGGCCTAAAGTTCGAAGAAGTGTGAAGAGAATACAGCCTTACCAGGAAGGGCCGCTACTGCTTGTTGTGTTTGCCTTGGCGAATGTCAGAATTCAACATTCCCTCGGCTTCTAGTTGCTCTTCAGCTAGCTTTGAGCCGGTCATAACATAGCGATCATACAGTCTAAGTAGATCGTTGTTAGACTGTAGCTGAGATTGCTGGCTCATATAGGTAAGTACGTCTACATACTCTGGAAACCTTGCTGACAAGTCTCGAAACACGGGCGAGTAGATATTCGAGTTGTCTGTGGAGGCTAAGCTGCCATAGGCACTACCGCCAATTTCGACATAGTAATCAATATCGATGATTTTTCGTTTAAATGAGTCGCCAAAAAAGCCACTCACATAGAGAGCGGTGTCACCTACCCTCTTCAAACTTTCGGCTCTTTGCCTGGGCTCAGAAGAATTAAATGCATTGAGTAGCTTCTCGGCCATAGTCTGGGTTCGCTCCGTGACCTCTTCGAATAGGTTCTCGGTCACCAAATAAAACTGCAGAAGCTGAGTGATGTATTGCCGGGTCAGTGGTTTAGCTTCGACCTTACGGTCTTCAAATGCCGTCTCTACCATTTCAGTAAAGAACTCTTCAGCTGAGGCCACAAATTCGGTTTTTTGGGTTTTACTCGTCGAATCACTCATTGTTAAACCAAGCTCTCTTTTTGTCCCTATTACGACTAACGGACAGTCTCTGCCTATATTTTAGCAAATTCCTCAAAATGCACTGTTTCTAAGCACTTAACTTGGGCCTTGGTCAGGTATTTTGTATCAAAATGAGCCATTTTTCGCTCTGCAAACAAAGCCTCATTATTTCAATTATTAGGTCATTTTATTTTGCCTGTTGGTTCTCATTTCGAGAGAATGGCATGTCTTCAACTAAGGGAGCTTGAAATGAAACTTTCTATTTTTGCAATGTCTATCGTTAGTCTAGGTCTGCTTGCCTCATGCGCTGGTAAGCCAAAGTACAATGATGCTATGCTAGAGAAGTACCCTGGGTGCTATCACGACAACTTCAAGATTTATCAAAAGTGCATTCAGAAAAATGAAGCTGGTGAAAAGGTAACTGCTGTTGAGCTAGAAAACACAGCTTACCCTGGCCAGTACAATTAAGATTTGATTTTTACTATTAGCTGCAAGGCTAATTGGAATCAAACGAAGTAAGGAGCGAATGCCGATGGGAAGAATATCTATGACTCTGTCTCTGGCGCCCCTCCTTGCTTTTGTTTTTTGCGCCTGTGCAGTTGCTAATGAAACTCGGCTAGATCGCGTTCGACCAAGAAAGAGACCTGATCCGACCACTGCCCCTGCACCACAAGCAGCTGGGCAGTCGCCCGTTGTGGCTGCCTCAGGTGATCGACTTCTTTGCATTGATGAAGACACGACCTTTGTTCACAATGGCGCGACTATAAATGCTTTAGATCACATTCTCGAGACCATGTTTGCGAACCAGAAGAACTCGAACAAATACAATGGCTACATTGATGTCTTTAATTACTTTGGTCTCTCTAATGAAGAGCTTCAACGCCGAGTGGTTTACACCGAAACTATTTCTGCAGGGCAACCTTGCTCATCGGAGTTTGAAACAATCGCCTACTACTCAGCGAGCGTTATTCAAAATAGAATTCAACGCAGAACTGGAGAGGGTGTCAGTGACCCGGTACGCGCTGTTTTGTTCAAACGAGATCAGTTTGCAACAACCTTCAATAGTTATGGCAGAAGTAATTCGTGGGGTGGTGGCCAAGGGCATTTTGCCGATTTTTTGTGTCCTCAAAACCAGTCGGTTTGGAATATGGCCGATAGCAGTGTCACTCGAGTTCAAAACCCTGCTAATAATGCTTTCAGCCCTCAGACCGCACACTATTACTTTCCAGAACACTTTACAGAGAAGCCCGATCTCTTACCTGCTTGGCACAAAGACAGTGCCGTGCTGACTCGCACCCGAGATGGAGAGGCCATTCCGCAACGAACACAAGAGTGCATGATGGTTGAAGAGGGAATTGATTACTAAATTCGATTCCATCTACATTTCTAAACATTTGAACCCTAGAAATTTAAAATAATGGGCCTTAGCCCCGGAACTTTTGCACTCTACCTCTCTGAGACTGGTAATGAGTGTCGGTAAAATCAGGCATTTACCACTGGTAAACAGTATCAAGACTGACACTTTCGAAGGCTGTATCAATGAAAAAATGAGCTAGCTGCGAAGCCTCTATATGATCGAGCCGGGTCATATTTCCAAAAATCACATAACGCTGTGCCTAAAACTTTCTCTGATTGGTCTAGCTGATAGACTCAGCCTCGATTTGTTCAACTAATAACGGGGGATTGTATGAAACTATTTATCGCAACTCTACTTGCTACAACTTCTTTTTCAGCATTTGCTTTTGGTGTTGGTAACCCAGCAGACTTTCCAAGCATGAACGGCAAGTTCTTTCAGTGCTCTATTTTTGGCAACCCTGCCAAGTGTGCTGAGTTGAAGGCTAAAGAAGCTGAGAGAAAGCTTAAGCGCGGCGGATCTGGCAAAGTTCAAAAGCCTGGTCACGGCAACTGATTGAAATTTGACTTTGAATTCAAAAAGCCCAGCTAATCAGCTGGGCTTTTTTTATGCCTAGAAGCATGGGTTGAGAGGCCCTAAAGCAGTAAGCCTCTCTTTACCAAGGTTGCTTCGGACCAACGGCACTTATTACTGCCTTTTGCGCGAATATTTTCTGAGCCAGATCTTGAACCCCTTGTGGAGTCACTGCATTGATTTTATCAGGGAACTGAAAAGCTTCATCTGCTGGCAACCCATAGATGCTATCAAACAAAATCGCCGCAGAAACCGAAGAGGTCTTCTGAAGATCAATATCATGTCGGCCAATAAGGTAGCGCTTAGACCGATCAAGCTCATCTTTACTAACAGCTTCGTTCATTAGTTTCTCAAACTCGATCTTCATCATCGAGATAGCCTGCTCACCTTTTTCTGGCGAACAGCCAATGTAGGCGCCGAAGTAACCTGCATCAATGCCCTCCATTCGAAGTGGAGCAACCGTGTAGGCCAGAGAAGCTTTGTCTCTAAGCTCTAAGAACAAGCGGCCGCCCTGGCCTGCCAAAATTGACTGAATAATCTGAAGAGTAAATCGCTCTTTGCTGGTAAAGGTCAGCCCTGGAAAGCCGTAAACGATATGACTCTGCTCTTTTTGAATCTCTTGAAACTTTTTAATGTCGTCCATGAGAGGTTCAACCTGAAACTTGCTTTCAAATTTTTCACCTTCTGCGATTTCAGAGCTCAAGTTGTGCAATCTTTCTTTCCACTCATCAATATCGAAGTGGCCAGTTACAGCAAATTGAGCATTACCTTGTTTTAGCGACGTCGCCAAATGTGCTCTCAAGGCTTCCGGAGACAGGCCGTCTATACTCTCTTCAGTACCATGCATATCGACAGAGTAAGGGTGCCCACGAAAAAGGTTTTGATTGAACTCTTTAATTGCCAGTTGAGCAGGGTTGTCTTCTCGCATGCGAAGATACTCTCTCATCTGGTTCTTCTCTCTCTCGACGGTGCTATCAGCAAACTCAGGTTGAAGTACCACTTCGGCCATAAGATCAGACATATCTTTTGCAAAGGGGTGCAAGCAGGTCATAGAAAGGCCTGCAGTGTTTCTGCCACCGAAAGCCGAAAGTGAAGCCGCATTGAAATCAATAAAGTCACTAATGCTATGCTCATCTCGCTGCGCAGTTGCTCGGCCCCATGTACGCGAGAGCAATTCAGTCACTCCCCCGTGGGCCCTTTCTTCTGCACGGAGCCCGCCAAGAAGACCCATTCTCACAGACAAAACTTGAGTTGAAAGATTTGGCCTGAGAAAAGCTTTTCCACCGCCAGGCAGATCGAGAGTCTCTATTTTGTCTTGATGGCTCTCGTACTTTTTGGCAGACAAACCGGTCCACTTCACTTTGCGCTTTTTGAATTTTTCAGTTTCTTGTTTTTGTAACTTCGCTCCTTCAAACATTTTGTTGTAAGAACGTTTAAATTTTTGAAGTAGCTTTTTGCCCTCGGCTTCATCACCGGGAGTCATCAATACTAACGACATAGCATCTGGCTTTAAATATTTCTTGGCGATCTTTCTAACATCTTTCGCCGAGACCTCGTTAACCTGCTTAATAAAAGTCTTGTAGTATTTCGGATCATCGAACAAATTCTGGTACATACCAAGCTTGTTGGCCATACCGTCAACGGTCTCCATAGTGTAGAGTTCGTCACTGTTGAAATTTACCACCGCCTTTTCAAGTTCTTTTTCAGACGGCAGAGTAGTTAGAAAGTCTTCCATCTCATCTAACAAAGCATCAAGCACCTCGGGCAGCTTGTCAGGGTTCATAGACATAGATACGGCTGCAAAACCTTTGTCTTTTGGAGTAAAGCTTGAAGCCCCTATGTAGTTCACTAAACCCTTTTCTATCTTCAGGCTTCTAGTCAGCCTTGAGCTCGAGCCTTGACCAAGAATCAGTGACATCACATCAAGTGCCGGTATGTCTTTGTGTTGAGCTGAAGGCACCGGCCAAGCAATATAGAACAGACACTCTTGAAAGCTTGTCGATTGAACCTGAATTCTCGACTTTTCTTGTTTGGGCTCTTTGTTTCGTTTCACTTTGTTCAATTGATAAGGTTCGAAGTCGCCAAACCACTTTTCAACCAATGGTTTTAGCTCCTTATTTTCAAAATCACCGACTACCAACAAAGTCATGTTTTTGGGCACATAGCGGCTTTGGTAGTAGTTCACGAGTGTTTCTCTTGAAACCTCTTTGATGTTGTCGGCGTAACCGATCACGGGCAAACGATAAGGGTGCTTCTTGTAGACCGTCGAAAACAACTGTCTTGAGGCCTGTCTGTGAGGGTTGTCTAGGCCTCGCTTAATCTCTTCAATCACAACTTCACGTTCATTGTCGATTTCATCTGAGTCAAACCTTGGAAAACCCATCATCTCAGCGATAGCCTCGAGGCCGACCTCTAAGAAGTTTTTAGACATAGTTACATAAAAAACGGTCTCATCAAATGAGGTGTAGGCATTGAGCTGACCACCCGAGCCTTCAATTGTTGAAGCAATTTCACCCACTTCAAATTTTCTAGTGCCCTTGAACACCAAGTGTTCAATGAAATGGCTTATGCCCTCTTCACCTTTGGTTTCGTCAGCGCTGCCTGTTTTCACCCACATCTGGACCGATACTACCGGAGACTTGTGGCTTTCTACCTGGAGCACATTTAGGCCGTTTTTTAATTGATATTTTTTGTGCATTGTAGTTTGTCTCCCATATGGCTTTGTCGCTCTACGTGCATATTCCCTACTGCATTCAAAGATGCCACTACTGCGATTTCACAACATTTGAACAGTCATTGATCATGCCCCCAGAAGACTACGTAAAACTTCTCCTGATGGAAATGAGGCAAAGGCATCATGGCGTGGCAGGTCGCAAGCTTCGCTCGATCTATTTCGGCGGTGGAACGCCAAGCCTGATTAAGCCTTCACTTATTGTATCGATTCTTAAGGAAGTTGCCACCCTGGGTTTTGAAATAGACCAAAGCACAGAAGTTACAATTGAGATCAACCCAGCAACGGTAAGCGAAAGTTCTCTAGATACCTACATACAGAACGGCATTAACAGGTTCAGCGTTGGAGCTCAGACCTTTAATGATGACCTTCTCAAAATGTGCGGAAGAGAACACACAGCAGCACAGACTCGAGAGACGCTATCACTACTACAAAAAAGGGGTCTCAATTACACCTTTGATCTTTTGTTCGCCCTTCCCGGGCAAAAACTGGCTCAGCTAGAGCAAGATTTAAATGAATTGGTTGATTTTCAACCGAAGCACTTGAGTGCCTACTATTTGACCGTACCCACTGGCCACCCAATGAGTAAGGGCCGCCCACCTGAAAATGAGCAGGTTTCTATGTTTGAACTCATCGAATCACATCTAGGGCTAAGTGGCTTTGAACGATATGAGATCTCAAACTTCTGCCAGCCTGGCTTCGAATCTCGGCACAATATGTCTTACTGGGACAATACTGATTTTTGGGGATTAGGTTTAAGTGCGCACTCCTACTTGAAATCGTCGAAATGGGGCACTCGTTTTTGGAACCCAAAAACATTTCCAGCTTATGAGGAACAGGTCAGCAACGCAGCCACAGGAAGTCCCGAAGAGGGCTTGCCAGATGAGCAAGTCGAAGTTTTAAAGATGCATGAAAGCCTCACAGACATTTGCCATATGCACTTGCGAACTCTAAGCGGACTGCCCGAGCGCTTGTTGAACGAGCTTTTTGATGGTCTTGCCGCGTCAGAAGCCGCCTCAAGACTCAATTCTTTAGTTACCAAGGGCTGGTTAGTTAAATCGAGCCAAAACAACTGGTCTCTGAGCCCTGAGGGGCTCTTATTGAGCAATCAGGTGTTTGAGGAGCTCACTTTTGGCCCCTCAGATTTCTGAGTCTAAGCTCTAATCTAGTGACAAGATTTTCATTCAAATTTGCCCCCTATGTTAGGCCTGCTCGAATTGACAATTCGGCCAATAGACACATACTTAGTGGAGTTTTGAGGAGGTTTAAAATGAGTGATATTCACGACGATGATGAGATTGAGATTGTGGGAGAAGAATCCTCTTCAAGCGATGACACCTTAGATAATCGTGATGACAACACGATCACGACCACTCTCGAAGATATTGAGAAATATAAGAAAGACTATCTCTACCTAGCCGCTGAATTTGACAACTACAAGAAGAACGCAATCAAAGAGCGCTCTCAGTTGGTTAAATACGGCAATGAGCGCCTAATTCGAGAGGTTCTAGAGGTCATTGATAACTTTGAAAGAGCACTCGGTGTCGCACCAAACGCCGATAATTTTGAAAGCTACTCAAAAGGCATGCAGATGATTCATGCAGAACTGCTTAGCCTACTTGCAAAGTTTGGGGTTTCGACTTCGAACCCTCAAGGCCTACCTTTTGACCCGAATGAGCATGAGGCTCTCAGCAGCGAAGAAACTGCTGAAGTCGGTGCCGGCCATGTCTTCAGAGTCTTTAAAAAGGCTTACAGGCTTCACGATAAGTTAATCAGACCTGCCCAGGTCGTTGTCGCGAAAGAGCCTGCTGCTGGCAGCGAAGATGAGACCATGGGCCCTGGCGATGGTGGCAATTGAGGAAGGTGACCTGTGAGTAAACGGGATTATTACTCAGTTCTAGGTGTGCATAGAAATGCTTCGGTCGATGAAATCAAAAAGGCTTATCGCAAGCTTGCTATGAAGTTTCACCCAGATAAGAACCCCGGAGACAAAGCCGCAGAAGATAAGTTCAAAGAAGCCAGCGAAGCTTACGAAGTATTAAGAGACCCTAAAAAGAAGCAAATGTACGACCAGTTTGGTCATGCTGCTGCTGCTGCTGGTGCTGGAGCCGGCGCTAACCCCTTCGATGGTTTCTCTGGTTTTGGAGGCTTTGGCGGCAACCCTGGTGGTGCTGGCGACATGGGCCCAGATTCATTTCAAGATATCTTCAGCGATTTCTTCAGTGATATGTTTACTGGTGGAGCTGCTGGCCCCGCCGGAGCTGGCCAGAGACAACAAAGGCCGCGGCAAAGGCCATCAAAGGGTGCCGACTTAAGGTACTCGTTAAGTATTGCGCTTGAAGAAGCATTCACAGGCTGCGAAAAGGTCATTTCGTTTATTCGAAAAAAAGGAGCCAAAGAGGAGACTGCAAAGCTAAGTATTAGCGTGCCTGCCGGAGTGAAGGCTGGTCAAAGACTCAAACTCCGCGGTGAGGGTGATACAGGCCCAGGAGGCTCTTCACCTGGTGACCTTTTTGTCATTATCAACTTTCAAGAGCACCCTCTGTTTCGCAGGCGTGACAAAGACGTTCTGCTTGAACTGCCAGTCTCTTTCGTCGATGCCATTGTTGGCACCAAGATGGAGATACCAACCCTGTCCGGCAAAGCCACGTTGAACATTCCTGCGGGCACTCAGCCCAATCAGGTATTTAGACTAAAGTCTAAGGGCTTTCCTGATATCGGGGGCTATGGCTCAGGGGACATGCTAGTGAAAGTGGTCATTGATGTTCCAAAGAAATTGACCCAAGATCAATTGGAAGTGATTCAGAAACTCAAGACTTCGATCGGTTCGTCGCCTATGGTGTCTGAATTTCAAAAGAAAATGACTGATCTGTTTCGGTCGAGAAAAAGCTAACAGATAGTTAGCCTTACAACCTCTAGAGGTGACATGACTTCATTCTTGTTTCGTCAAATCTGTATCGCAATTTGCTTAATCACCATCTCATCTTGTGCCTTTACAGCTAAAAAGAGAGAACCTCTACCGTCAACGCCACAGGAGAAGGCTCTGCTCGAGCAGGTCAAAGACGACATGAAAGCTAAACGGTTTGAGCAGGCGTTATCTAAGGTTCAAAGAATCGTTAAAGAAAATCCTGATTCAGATGCCGCAGACGATGCCCTTATGATTGCTGGTAACTATTACTATGAAAGAGCTCAGTACAAACAAGCCTACAAAGCCTTCATGGGAATCGTTGATTCAGATATTTTTAGCCCGAATGAGGCTCAGGCTTTGTTTTTAGCTGCAGGCTCTTTGCATAAACTAGGAAGGTTCGATGAAGCCCTAGCCCTCTCTCAAAAGAGTATCAAGATTGATGGGATCAGCCCGACTCTGAAGTTGAAGAATTACAAGCTGTCTTATGCGGTACAAACCCAGCTTGGTGACAAATTCGCTGCTTATTCATCTTTGATTCAGATGGCTAAGCTTGAAAAAGACCCAAAGAAAAAAAGAGCTTACAAACTGAGAGTTGTTGAATTCACTGAGTCGCAGTTAAGTGAAAGACAACTCATGAGAATTTTAAATGAAGAAGATGGCTTTTTATTGCCGTACGTGAGCTTTCGACTGGCTACCTTGAAGTTTGAACAAAAAGACTTTCGTAGGGCCAGAGAGTACTACCAAGATGTAGTCTCTGAGTTGCCTGATAGCAGACTTGCAGAAGTGGCAAGAGAGCGAATCGAACAAATCGAAGCACGAAGAAAGGTCAGCCCAAAAACGATCGGTTCGGTACTGCCTCTGTCTGGCAGGCACTCAAAGGTCGCTTACCGCTCACTACGCGGTTTGCAGTTAGGCCTGGGAATTTATGGCCAGAACAAATCTAATTTCGAGTTGGCCGTCGTAGATAGCGAAGGCAATGCTGACATAGCCAGAAGAGCAGTTGAGAGGCTTGTCACCGAAGACCACATCATTGCTATCGTCGGAAGCCTTTTGAGCCGAACCTCTGTGGCTGTTGCTTCAAAAGCCGAAGAGCTTGGAGTGCCTACCATTGCACTATCGCAAAAGAGTGGAATCACAGATATTGGTGAGGGTGTTTTCAGAAATTCAATTACAAGCTCAATGCAAGTTCAACAGTTGGTAAGAGTTGCTATGAATGATCTTGGGTTGAAAAGGTTTGCCATTCTCTACCCTAACGATGCCTATGGCGTTGAATATGCGAATTTGTTTTGGGATGCCGTTCTGGCCCGGGGTGGAGAGATCAAGGGCGCTCAGTCTTATGAGCCAAAAACCAAGAGCTACTCGCCACCAATTCAACGACTTGTCGGAACTTTTTTTCTCGAAGATCGTGAACAAGAGTATCGAGGCTTACTGAGAGATTGGTACAAAGAAAGAAAGTCTCTTAGAGGCAGGCAATCGCCTCCCGAAGATTTACTACCGCCCATCGTAGATTTCGATGCGATCTTCGTGCCCGACAGCGCAAGCGCCATGGGTCAAATTGCTCCGACTCTAGCTTACCACGATATCTCGGGAGTCAAACTTCTAGGCACAAATCTATGGAATACATCTAAGCTTATCAGGCTGGGTAAACGACATGTTGAGGATGCCATCTTTGTCGACTCGATTCTCACCTCTGACGAGAACTTCAGAAAATCGCAATTCTTTAGAGATTACGTGGCAGTATTTGGTGAAGAACCAGGGCTTTTCGAAGCTCAAGCCTATGATGCCGGTTTGATGATTCGTCAATCAGTAGCCTCGGGCTCTAACTCGAGATTAGGTCTGGCTCGCGACTTAGCCGACAAATCAAGCTTTCAGGGCTCTACGGGATTACTTCAAATGACAAATCAAAGAGAGATTTTGCGACCTCTAGTCACTTTGACCGTGCACAAAAACCAAATCACACGTATCGACAAATACCCAATGGAAGAGTTGTTCCCTACTGATCAAAAAGGTAGCGACAAAAACTCAGATGGCTCATCGACCACGCAGTAAATCAAATCTTTACATTAAATCAGTCTTGTGGAGTTGCAGTGTAGCTGCAACTTCGGTCTTCGACTGAGTTGCCGCCTAACTTCAGAGTGAGGCTATCGCCCTCAAACTCCATGATCACGCTCTGATAGAGATCGCCATAAAGCATTCTTGAGCTAACAAACTTTGATCCGCTCTCATCGAAAACATAGGTGTTGTTTTCAGTAACTGTTAGTGACTCACCAGTTGATGAAGCCACCTGAGTCTCGAATTCTCCCTCGTTGATTCTATTAAAGGTGTAGTCTGGGTAAGTGACTATTGTCTCACCGACTCGGCTATGAAGCTCAAATGTGCTGTCGTCTGGAGTTATGTATAAAAAAATAAACTCGGTGGGAAGGCATCGCTCACTATCTGGGTTCACCCGGTACTCTGTTAAAACCATTTGAGACGAATGGCTGTAGCTAGAAAACACAACAGCAATAATGAGCATTAAAGATTTCATCTTTCGGCCTCCTTGATTGCCTCACCATAACCTAGAACTGGCGTGACCAAAATAGCACCAAATTTCAGGCTTGGATGATACTTAGACAGAACTAATGGGCGGAAAAATTGATTATTATCAATGGTTTATAGCAATGGTTGAGAGCCCTGAGTTCTTTGCAGAGTGAGCTTCAAGGTACAAAAGAAAAAGCCTCAAGGACATCCTGACTCTCGAGGCTTTTAAGGAATACTTTTCTAGTTCAATGTTAGCTGATTATGGCCTTCTAAAAATTTGAGAACCATTCCAAGTGCATCGCACAGCCTTGTTTGGGTTGTTACGTGCATTCAGTCTGCAGTTCTGTAAGGCCGCCCGTCTCGTAATCTTGCGGGTTAAGATAAAGCGCCTGACATTTTGTATCTTGTTACCCATGTAGCCTCTATAGGTGCCAAGAGCCTCTCGCTTATAGATTTCAACGCCATTGAAGGTGCAGCGAATAGCTCGCGCAGGGTTGTTTTCTCCATTTCGCTTACAGTTTGCCAAGGCATCTGCGCGCGAAATGTTTCGTGTCAGGATGAAGCGAGATGATTCTTCAACAGTATCACCCATAAAGCCTCGATAAGTGCCGTCAGCATTTGATGATTGAGCGTTATCTCTCTCCCAAAGAAGATCTTCGTTCCAGTTACAACGAATGGCCTTTGTTGGGTTGTTTCTTGCGTTTAACTGACAGTTCGCCAGGGCGTCCGCTCTGGTAATGCTTGCTGTACGAATGAATCGGGACAAACTGTTCATTGAGTTGCCCATGAAACCCTCGTATGCAGCCAATGGGCCAGGTGCTTCACGCTCAAAAATTTGATCGTTGTTCCACATACAGCGCACAGCCTTAGTAGGGTTATTGCCAGCGTTCAGCTCACAGTTCGCGAGTGCATCTGCTTGAGTAATATTTTCTGTACGAATGAATCTTGAAACCGTGGCGAGAGAGTCACCCATAAAGCCTTCATAAGTCGCAGCAGGGTTAGGCCCTTCGCGCTCCCAAAGTAAATCGCCGTTCCAGTTGCATCGAACAGCTCTGCTCGGGTTGTTGTTGGCATTCAGCTGACAATTAGCCAATGCATCTGCCTGTGAAATATTCTCTGTTCTGATGAAACGAGATACAGTAGCAAGCGAATTACCCATAAAACCTTCATATGTGCCGAGAGCTGGTTGAGGAGCGGCACGCCTGAAGATCTCTTCTTGGTTCCAGGTACAGTAGATACCTTTAGTTGGGTTTAAATCAGAGTTCTGCTGACAATTCTCTAAGGCTGCAGGTCTAGAGATGTTTTGTGTTTGAATGAATCGTGACTCTGCGCCAGATAAATCTAAAAAGTAGCCATTGTAAGTACCTAGTGGTGTTTCTACAGGAGGCTCAACAGGCTCGAGAAATGCGACTTGAAAGGCAACTTCTACTGTACCTTCATTGGCTTCAACGACAGCACTGTAGAGGCCTGCATCTGTAGCCTCCATAAACTGAATCGTGTGAGTCATGCTAGCATTTGATAAAGCCGTTCTCTCGTCATCTAGAGTTGGTTGGTAAAACCAACGCACTGACATACCTGATTGGTTGATTATCCCATTCGAAGCGAGATCTCCACCGGTCACTTCTAGATTTACAGTGTCGCCTCTCTGAGCACTGGTTGCTTTCGAAATTCTCACTATATTGGTAGAAGAGCTTTTTTCTTGTGTAGCTTGAGGGCTTATCGCGTTCATTTGTCCGCAATTCTGAAACCCGACTAAAAGAATACCTACTGTTATGGTCGTTACGACAGTCGATAAACGACTGTGAGCAAAGAAATACATAAACTGCCTCCCCAGGTGATCCTTTTAATTTGCAACGCTGGTGCCAGCAATTTTGAGCTCTTGTAAGACATGTGTCTATTTGAGCTGGTCAGTGTGTAGACACTGTATAGCCACTGGTCATGAAGCCTTCCCGGTAAGCCCTCTATATATATGTTTTTATGTTCGGATAAGTGTCTCAGATCGAAACAATACAGGTTTCAGGCAATTTAAGAATAAATTCATATCAATTTCACATCTGATTAACCGGATTGACTTAAACAAGCGTCAGTACAGGCACCTAGCAGGATGTCTAGGTAAGAGCCTTAAGGCTGAGGCTCTTAGCCTGCGTTTCAGGCTAAACGCTGTACGTTTCATCTCAAACAACCCAGAAGGGGGTCGCCATGTCAGTAACAAGCAAACCTACTAAAGAACTCATCTCTCAGTGCCATGACAAACTACTTCAGCAAAAGGCTGAACTGCTCAATCAGTTTAACGCACAAAAGTCGCTATTTAGTGAGCGAGAGTTCAAAGGTGATGAGATCGACATGTCTTCTTCTCTGTTACAAGAAAATCAAATGCATGCTTCGCAAGGCCGCATTCGAACTCAGCTGATTGAGATTGAGTTTGCTCTGGCTAGAATAGAAAACGGCCAATATGGCTTGTGCGAAGAAACCGAAGAGTACATTGAGCACGATAGACTTCTGGCTATACCTTGGACTCGTCTAAGTATTGAGGGTGCAGAGATACGCGAGTCAGCCAAAATTCAACGTGCAAGGTAGAGTTTTGCTTGTAGAGGGTGCAATTGCGGACATAGGTCTTGCCTATGCCGCATGCGGCCCCTACTCAAGGCTGTTTTTTCAAGACCTCTACAAGGCTACTTTTACTTAAAGTCCTTCGTGGCGTGGCCGATCAGTTCTTAGAGACAAAGACTGATTTTTCCCGCCAAAGTAGCGGAGGCAACATGACTACAGAAGATAAAAAGATTGAGATCCCAGAATCACTACCGCTTCTCCCAGTGAGAGACATTGTGGTTTTTCCTTACATGATTCTTCCTTTGTACGTAGGAAGAGAAAGCTCGATCAAGGCCGTCGAAGACGCTCTATCGAAAAGCAACAGACTCATTTTCTTGGCTTCTCAGAAAGAAATTACTGAAGAGAACCCAACAAAAGATTCGATCTACAAGACCGGAACTGTTGCCACAATCATTCGAATGAGAAAACTCTCTGACGGAAGAGTTAAAATCTTGATTCAGGGTGAAGCCAAAGGCGAGATCCTAGAATACAAGCAAACCTCTCCGAATTTCGAAGTAAAAGTTAAAAAACTTGAGCAGTCAACGGTCGAAGTTCCTGTTGTTGAAAAAGAAGCATTGATTCGAAATGCAAAAGAGCTACTAGAAAAGATCATCGCTCTTGGCAATGGGCTCTCACCTGACATCTTACTTGTTCTTGATGATGTAAGTGAGCCAGGTCGATTAGCTGACTTGATTGCAAGTAACTTAGTTCTTAAAGTTTCTGATTGCCAAAAGGTTCTTGAAACTCATGATCCTAAAGATCGTCTAGAGTTGGTAAATGAAATTCTAGTTAAAGAACTTGATCTGCTTCAAATGCAAGCGAAGATCAGAAGCACGGCAAAAGACGAAATGTCTAAATCTCAAAAAGAGTATTTCTTACGCGAGCAAATGCGCGCTATAAAGAATGAGCTTGGCGAAAGTGATTCAAAGTCTGAAGAGATGGATGAGCTACGTAACAAGATCATGAACGCCGGCATGCCAGAAGATGTGCAAACTGAGGCCATTAAGCAGTTTAACAGACTTGAGAGAATGCACCCTGATGCTAGTGAAGCATCTATGATTCGTACCTATCTCGATTGGATGACTGATTTGCCTTGGAACAAGTCTACAGAAGATTCACTTGAGCTCGAAAATGCTCAAAAGATTCTTGATGAAGACCACTACGATCTTGAGAAGGTAAAAGACAGAATTCTTGAGTTCTTAGCAGTTCGTAAGATTAAAGATAAAGATATGAAAGGGCCTATCTTGTGCTTTGTTGGACCTCCAGGTGTTGGTAAAACTTCACTTGGTAGATCGATTGCGAAAGCCATGGGTAGAGAGTACTTCAGAATCGCACTTGGTGGTGTAAAAGACGAGGCTGAGATTCGTGGTCACAGAAGAACTTATGTTGGCGCTATGCCAGGAAAAGTTGTTCAGGCCCTTAAACAAGTTAAAACGAACAACCCAGTGGTAGTTTTGGATGAAATTGACAAGCTTGGCTCTGACTTTAGAGGTGATCCAAGTGCAGCTATGCTAGAGGTTCTTGATCCTGAGCAAAATGCGACTTTCAGAGATAACTACCTGAACGTAGATTTCGATTTGAGTAACGTACTGTTCATTGCCACAGCAAACGTGTACGAAAACGTACCGCCGGCACTGAGAGACAGAATGGAGACCATTCAGATCTCTGGTTACACTAACAATGACAAAGTACTCATTGCTAAAAAGCACCTCGTGCAAAGACAAAAAGACCAAAACGGTGTGACAGATGAGCAAATCGAATTCACCGATGAAGGTCTGGCTTACCTGATTTCGCACTACACGAAAGAGGCTGGTCTTCGTAACCTTGAGCGAGAAATTGGCTCTGTATGCAGAAAAGTAGCTAAGAAATTAGTTACAGGTCACACTGAGAAAGTTGTTGTAACAGATTCAGTAGTTAATGAGCTACTTGGTGCACCGAGATTCTTAAAAGACGAGCGTCTTAAAGAGAACCAGGTCGGCATAACTACCGGTTTGGCTTGGACTCAAGCGGGCGGTGAGGTTCTTTATGTAGAAGCTCTTAAGATGAACGGTAAAGGTGGGCTTACTCTTACTGGTCAACTTGGCGATGTGATGAAAGAATCAGCACAGGCGGCGATGTCTTACGCTAGAGCTCGATATGAGGAGCTTGGTATTGAAGAAGACTGGTTCCAGAAGAATGAGGTTCATGTTCACTTACCTGCTGGGGCAATACCAAAAGATGGACCGTCGGCTGGTGTGACAATGGCTACCACTATGATTAGCTTGATGACAGACACACCTGTTAGAAAAGATATCGCAATGACTGGTGAAATCACCCTTTCTGGTAGAGTACTGCCGGTTGGTGGTATCAAAGAAAAGGCTCTGGCAGCTCTCACTTATGGGATCAACACTGTGATTCTACCGGTTGCTAACCAGAAAGATGTTCAAGATATTCCAGAGGAATTCAAACAGAAGCTAAACTTCGTCTTTGTTGAAAACCTTGACGAAGTTTTCGCTCTAGCCTTCGATAAGTCAGGTGCTCAAACCAAAAAGGCATCTGGCGCCAAAGGAGGCAAGAAAGGTAAGTTACCAGCTGCGGCCTCATCAACAGCGGCTTAGTCGTTGCTGAAGTTCAAATTTGTCTCTGAAAGGGCCTAGGTAACTAGGCCCTTTTTTTTGAGGAGCTTGAATTTTTATGGGACATTCCCCAAAAAAAGTCTGATAATACTGCATGGTCGATGCAGACAAGGTTTTGAAGGTCTTAAATGATAAAGAAATTTCTGAATGCCTTGGCTTTTGGTTTCATCACTTTGTAGATCTCAAAAAGAGTGTCGGTTGCTACTATCTTTGGGATTGCAAAACTTTAAACGGAATCCAAGTCCGCACGGGTGCCGAGGCTCAGGGTACCTATTACAATCGAGAAACTGCAAGTAGACTGTATGTCGTTGAAGACCATCACCATCACCCACGAAAGCAGCCGGACCCCTCAAAGTGGGACTATCGAGAAGGTAGTGTCTTTCTAGTGAAAGCAAAGCCTACAACACTCAATGATTCAGACTATCTTGTTTTTCCAGAGCATCTTGGTTGGGCAATGCTTTTTTCTCATGAAGAAAAAGATACGGGTATAGGGCCCTTTTTCTATGATAGAGATCCTCAGGGATCAATTGAACAAAATTTTCGAAAGAAAAAAGAAGAAATTGAGAAGGCCAAAGCTAAAGGCTGGATCTAGTAGAGATGCGGAAGACCCGGCCTGTAAGTGAACTTTAAATACTAAAAAACCGTATCTGGAAAATGATACTGAACAGGCTCGTCGATTTCATTACTCAATTCTTCAGATTGGTTGCTAGCCAGCTCGACACTCTCTTCTTCAACGAGGTACTCATCTAGGTTCATTCTCGTCGTCTGTATTATCTCATAACCCAGATTTTGCGCTGACAACTCTTGTTGGATGCTCATTTGCTGTACATGTATGTCCTCATTCGAGAACACTTGTATCGGCAAACCGATAATAAAGTAAAACAACAAAATTCGAATCATAGGTATATGTGTTACCATTTTTTGGACTCAGTTTGTTCGTATCTTTCGAGCCAAGTATCAAGTGACTTTGGATTACCAATCATATTTTTTAAGCGCTTATTTTCTTCTTCGAGAACCCTAACGAGGGTGCGCAAATCTGAGTGCTCATCTTTCAACTGCAGAATTTGCTCTTCTTTTTCTTGAAGAATAAGGCTGTATGCCTTTTTTAGTTCATTCATCATTGCATTTACGGTTACCCAAAACTGTCCACCCTCTTCCTGGGGTTTTTCAAGCTGGGCTACCTCAACCTTTGATGTCTGCTCTACCGTCGAACCTGAGACTTCGGCAACCCCTTGGCTTTCCTGTGGGGGGGCGAAGGGGGCCGAGCCTGGTTGGTGGTGGTTAGAGACTTTTTGGGTGTTCGGGTTGTGCTCATTAAGTGGGCGATCAATCAAAAGATACTTACCATCCTCGAACTGATACTCAGCTTTCTCGCCTTTGATACGTCGTCTTAGTGTAGACACACTAACGTCGTATTTTTTTGAGTAGTCAGATAAGGTTAGCCAGTTAGTCAAAATCAATCCCCTCTCAATTTGACTAGTCAATCATTGCAGTCTGCCCTCCAGCTGTAAAGAAAAAGCGTAGTCAGACTATCCAATTCGACCTCTGTCTGGCTCTGACAGCGACTTTGGGCCAGTATTCAAGCTAGTTGAACACCCCTCCAGCCTACAGTGACCACCTATTCAGCCACTATGACCACCTACTCACATTAGCCTGATCGGGTGGTCAAGTTGGTCAATTTGCAATTTGGCGTATTCATGGCTACTCAAAATTACTAGTCTGAGTAGGCACTTAGAAAGCCTTAGGCTATAGAAATGCCTAGCCAGCCTGGTCACGGAAGGCTAACATTTGGTTCATGAAGCTCGGTGAAAAGAAACGAATTGCACTTGTTCTGAGCGGCGGAGGCATCAAAGCCGCGGCGTTTCATATTGGTGTCTGTTTAGCTCTTAGAGAAAAGGGTTTCAAATTTGCCGGTGGCCCCTCACCCTCTGATAAAGAAAAGTTCACCGACTCTCCTCTGACATTTAACACCTACGTTGGATCAAGTGCTGGTGCTGTGATCTCAACCTTTTTAGCAGCAGGTTATTCTATTGAGGCTATCATTGATGCATTCACTAGGGGAGCCGGTATTGAATCACTGGTTCAACCCACCGATGACAGTTCAAAAAAAGACTACTCATTAAAGCCACTTACCTACCGCGATATTTTTGCGTTGAATGTCTCGGCTAGTGATGCAGCTTCACTGTTGCCTAACCTGTTCAAAAAAAAGCCCGTAATAACAGGTGGTTTAGAGGTTCTGCTTAAAAAAGGGTTCAAAATGAATGGCATCTTCTCGGCTAAGAACCTCGAGAAGTATTTGAGAAAGTCTGTCTTTCCGACAAATGAGTTTAAGGCTCTTGGTGCCGATCTTTATGTTGTAGCAACCCAGCTGAACCATTCTCGAAAAGTCATTTTTGGGCCATTTAATGAAACCACCAAGACCAAAGACGTGAAGTATGCTTCTTATGCGAAGGTTTCAGAGGCTGTTGCCGCCTCGGCTTCGCTGCCGCCCTTCTTCTCACCTTACGGAATCGTAAATCATCGAGGTAAGAAACTGTATTTCTTTGATGGTGAGATTCGAGATACTCTTTCTACTCATGTGGCAGCAGACCACGATGCGGATTTGGTGATTAGCTCGTACTCCATTCAACCTTATCACTACAATGAAGAAATGGGCTCACTACACGAATACGGAATACCGATGATCTGCAACCAGGCGCTTTACCAGGTCATTCAGCAAAAAATTGAAAGACATATCAAGCACCAAAGCGATATGAGGTCTATGTTACAAACCGTAGATGGTTACCTAAAACAGATCGATTTACCTGTAGATCAACGAGAAAAGTTGATCGAGATCTTAATCACCAAGACAAATTTCAAAGAAGAAACTGACTATATCTATATACACCCGAGCCCGCATGACTACGAAATGTTCTTCTACGACCACTTTAGCTTGAATCCCAAGATATTGAACAGAATTGTAAGAACTGGCTTTAGATCAGCGATGGCCACTCTTAGGCAGCACACCATCTAGAATTTATCACCTTGGCCTCTATTAAAAGAACAGAGAGGCCAAATCACTAGTAACTGTTGAATAAATGCTCTCGGCGATAAATCCGAATACGATCACTGAAATCGCCAAAACGGAAATTGCCAACCTAGTCAGACCTTTCGTCTGAAGCACACTGGCACCCTCATCGTTCTGCATGTACATGGTAACAATGGGTCTGAGATAGTAATAGACACTGATCACAGAACCAATAACACCCCACACAGCCAACCAGAAAAAGCCTTGTTTCACTGCTGCTGAGAAAATAAATAGCTTACCAAAGAACCCAACCGTCGGCGGAATACCAGCCAAGCTCAACATAAAGATAGTTATGCAAGCTGCAGCCCAAGGGTTTCTTGCGCCTAAGCCGCTAAGATCGCTGACTTCAAGACTCGATTCAGCGCGCTTTTCAAAAAGAACCAGAATACCGAAGGCACCCAAAGTCATTATCGTATAGGCGACAATATAAAAAACAACGCCCGAGGCACCCAAAATACTCTCACCACCAACACCAGCAGCCAATATGCCCATCATAACGTAACCAGAGTGGGCAACACTTGAGTACGCCAACATTCTCTTCAAGTTATCTTGCATGATCGCCGCAATATTACCTGCCAGAATAGTGAAGGCAGCCAACCACTCAAGGGCATTCATCAACAAAATTGCTCTCTCTGAAACGATGACCTCCATCGCGATAAATCTCAAAAAGAAAGCTAAAGAAACGGCCTTCACACCTGTGCTCATAAAGGCAGTAAGCGGGGTCGGTGCACCCTGATAGACATCTGGTGTCCATGAGTGAAACGGAAACACCGAGACCTTAAAGCACAAACCGAGAATCGTTAGCACAACCCCAAACAAAAACAGTCGGTTGGTGTTCATCAGCTGTATTGAGACCTGGGTAATATCTTGAATATAAGTAGAACCTACTGTTCCGTAGATAAACGAAATGCCGTAAAGCATGATAGCCGAGGCAAAACTACCTAATACGAAATACTTAAATGCCGCCTCTTTTGACTTTCTCGGCTCTGATGAGAGTGCAATCAAAATGTACAAGCACAGAGACATTGTCTCGATACCAATAAATAGACTCATGAGATCGTTTGACCAAGCCACGATCATCATACCGACGAGAGAGTTCAAAAGCAGGAATACATACTCTGAAAACAATCTGTTGTTAGTGGCTGGGTTATCTCTAGAAAGAATCAAGGTTACGGCCGCCACGACCAACACAACCATTTGCATCCAAAAAGACAGACCGTCGAACCTCAAAGCCCCTTGAAATGCGACTTTGTCGATTCCGTAATTGGCTAAGGTCAAAACCATAGCTGTAACGACACCAACCAAACCGTACATAATGGTAGCTACCGAATTCGATTCAGTATTGCCTCTTAACACTTTAATCGCCAAAGGGATCAAGCTAGCCAAAAACAAGGCGATCGCTGGAGAAACCAATAGTAAATCTAACATTTCAAACTGCGTGCTCATTACTCGCCTCTTTCTTCAGCCATGCTATATTTCTCGGATTGGTCCTTTTGAGAAGGGTTGTGAATACCCAGCTCGTAAGTTCGCATATTCTTCTCGAGATGCTCGAGACTTGCTTTTGAACCTCTAAGAAAGTGATTAGGAAAGATACCCATCCAAAAAATCAAAACAATAAGTGGAGCCATGACTACTGCTTCTCTAATATTGAGGTCGAGCCCGGCCGACTTATATTTGGTGACAATCTCACCCTCTCCGCCAAAGAACACTCTTTTCACCATCCAAAGCATGTAAGAAGCACCTAAAACGACACCTAGAACAGCCATCGCTCCGAAAATTGGGTTGGCTTCGAAGCCACCTAGAAGAATCAAAAACTCACCAATAAAACCATTAGTCATCGGTACCGCGATCGAAGACATGGTCACAATGACAAACAGAATTGTGTACCAAGGTGCAGCCTTCGCAAGCCCGCCATACTGAGAAATTTCTCTAGAATGTGTTCTTTCGTAGATCATCCCTACCATTAGGAACAGAGCACCTGTGCTGATACCGTGATTTAACATCTGATATAGCCCACCTGTAAGACCATAGGCATTAAAGGCAAATAGACCCAAAACCACGTAGCCCATGTGCGATACAGATGAATATGCTACCAATTTTTTGATATCAGGTTGAACCATCGCAACCAAAGCTCCGTAGATGATGCCAACTACTGCTAGTAACATAAACAACCACGACCAGTACTCAACAGCTTCTGGAAACAGAGGCAGACCCAGTCTCATGAACCCGTATGTTCCCATCTTCAGCATCACACCAGCTAAGATAACAGAACCTGGTGTTGGTGCCTCAACGTGAGCATCTGGCAACCAAGTATGAAATGGAAACATCGGAACTTTAATTGCGAAGGCCAGAGCAAAGGCAAAGAAAAGTAGAGTTTGCGAGTTCAGAAATTGACCAGCCACAAAAGGGATCTCTAACTTATAGAAATCTAGAATGCTTGCACTCATCTGGCCACCAAGCATCTCTTGAGTCATGAACATCAAAGCGATAAGAGCCACTAGCATGAAAAGCGAGCCGAACATGGTGTAGATGAAAAACTTAACGGTTGCATAAATTCTTCGAGCTCCACCCCAAATACCGATCATAAAGTACATCGGAATCAGTGAGGCCTCAAAAAAGACGTAAAACAAAACCGCGTCCATCGCGAGAAAAGTACCGATCATAGTAGCTTCTAGAGCCAACATTGCGACGTGAAAGCCTTTAACTTTGTCTGTTATCGCCGTCCAGCTACCCAAAATGGTCAAGGGTGTTAGGAAAGTGGTGAGCATAACCAGCCAAAGTGAAATGCCATCAATGCCTACGAAGTAACTAATGCCAAAAGACTTAACCCAGTCCATCTGTTCGACAAATTGCAAATCAGCAGTTGTCACATCAAATCTAGCCAAAAGAACTAAGCTGAAAACAAAGTGAAGACCTGAAAGGGCCAAACTAACTGGCCGAGAAAATCTTGCAGGTAAGGCCATTACGATCAGGGCATAAACCAGTGGTAGAAAAATCAATAAGCTCAACAACATCTTAAGACCCCATTAATATATATGTAATGGTCACAACAACACCAAGTGAGATGTACAAGGCGTATTGTTGAAGGTTTCCGTTTTGTAGACTGCGCAAAAATTGACCTGACCCCTTGACCATATCAGAGGCAAGGTAGGTCATCTTGTCGATAAAATTTATGTCGATATACAACCAGAGACCTTTACTCAAATCGATCAATGGGTTGATGATTCTGCCAAAGTAAAACTCATCGATGCGGTACTTGTCAGACACCAGGCTATAGAGACCACCCAACTTTTTGGTAACCATTGTCGGCCGATCTTTGTGAACAAGATAGAAATCGTAAGCAAAATAAGCGCTAATTCCAGCTACTGACAGAGAGATGCCCATCAGAGCAAACTCAACTGCAGCTGATGCGTGTTCTGGCTTTAGCATTCGAACCACTGGCTCCAACCAGTGTTCAAGCACATTTGGCGGGTGCCCAGGAATGATTGCACCAAGCACATGAGGGATACCTATCCAACCACCGACAACGCTCAACACACCCAGCACAATCAGCGGAAAAGTCATTGAAACAGGAGACTCGTGTGGGTGCACCTCTTTAGGCACTCTGCTCTCACCCCAGAAAGTAAGACACATCAAACGGGTCATATAAAAAGCTGTACAACCGGCCGCAATCACACCAGCAACCCAAAGAGACCAATGACCTGCCGGACTAGCAAAACTGTACCAAAGAATTTCATCTTTGCTAAAGAACCCAGCTAAAGGAGGCGCTCCTATAATTGCCAACCACCCTAACAAGAACGTGAAATGAGTAATTGGCATGTACTTTTTGAGGCCACCCATCTTTCTTACGTCTTGTTCATCAGCCATAGCATGAATCACGCTACCAGAACCCAAAAACATCAAGGCTTTAAAAAAGGCGTGAGTCATAAGGTGAAACATCGCCGGGATAAAGGCTCCTACGCCTACTGCCAAAAACATGTAACCAAGCTGTGAAACTGTGGAGTAGGCCAAAATCTTTTTGATATCCCACTGGGTCATGCCAATTGTTGCCGCTCCCAACGCGGTCAGTGCGCCGATTATCGCAATGACATTCATAACCAGTGGCGCCAGAACAAACACATCACTCATTCTCACGATCATATACACACCAGCAGTCACCATAGTTGCTGCGTGAATTAGAGCAGAGACAGGAGTTGGCCCGGCCATAGCATCAGGAAGCCATACATAAAGTGGAATCTGAGCCGACTTACCAGTTGCGCCAATGAAGAGAAACAAGCAGGCCAAAGTGATGGGCCCAGTCCACATCATCTCTGCCGTCTCTGGCAGCCGTGTGGCGATTTCAGAGAAAGTTACTGTTCCGAAAGACAGGAACAACATAAATATACCTAGTAAGAAACCAGCATCACCAATTCTGTTCGTGATGAAGGCTTTCATGCCGGCTGCGGCTTTTTCAGGATCAGAAAACCAGAAACCAATCAGTAGATAACTACAAAGGCCAACACCCTCCCAGCCAACAAACATAACTAGCAAGTTGTCACCTAGGACCAAAATTAACATGTTCATTAAGAACAGGTTTAAATAGGCAAAATATTTTGATGGTCTCTCGTCATGAGAGATGTAACCGATCGAAAAGATATGAATGAGTGTTCCGACTCCGGTGATCACCAAAATCATAACCGCATTGATAGGATCAAGCAGAAAGGATGCCGAGACTGAAAAATCACCAGCTAAAAACCAGTCAAAAAAGTGGGATGTTATAACCCTCTCTCCCTCAGGCATTCCAATGAGCTTGGCAACCAAGGTCAATGAGATAAGAAAGCACAGACCCGAGGCGGTGCTGGCAACTGTTCCGGCCAGCTTGTAGTTCTTGCTGGTAAACCGAATACCGTTAAATAAAAAGCCCAAGAAGGGAAGGACGACGAGTAATCCGAGTAAGAGCTGTTCGTTCATTTATTGAGCCTATCCTCTGAGTTGTTCGAAAAAGCGAATATTGATTTCTTTATAGCGTTTATAAATCGCAACAGCGAGAGCCAAACCAACAGCAGCTTCTGCGGCAGCAATTGTCATTACGAAAAACACCATAATCTGACCATTTAAATTACCTGAGTAAGACGAGAATGAAATGAACGACAAGTTCACAGCGTTCAACATCAATTCAATACCCATAAGGATCACAATCACGTTCTTTCTCATAAGAACGCCAATCATTCCCATGGTAAACAAAAGTGCAGAAAGTATAAGATAGTGGTTCAAACCTACATTAAGAAAAGCCTCAGTCATTGGCATGAGTACCTCCTGGAATTCGAGAAACAGCGACAGCACCAACAGCCACTAAAAGCAGAAGAAGACCGAGTACCTCAAATGCAAAAACATATTGGTTAAACAACAACAAGGCTATGTCAGTAGAAGAAGTCGCCTTAACACCCACGCCAACACTATCTGAAGTTACATCGAGCATATCTGTAGACATCAACACGCCGACGATCAAGATGCCCGCCAGAAAGCCTGAAGACGCAACCTTTAAAAAGCTTGAAAACAAACCTCTTGAAAAGGCTCGAACCTCGGTCTTTAGGTCAAAGAGCATCAGAACCATGACGAAAAGAACCATCACCGCTCCAGCATACACGACCAACTGAACACCACCAATAAATGGAGAATTCAAGCCGAAGAAAATGAAGGCCAGGTTGATCATGGTGATCGCAAGATGCAGAGCACAGTGAATTGGGTTTGGTGAGGTAATGGTTTTATAAGCAAAAAATAGAACCAGAAACGATAGTATGTAAAATGGTATTGCCGCTCCTAACATCTAATTAACTCCAAGCTGCTCTCATGATCAAAATGACCACGGCGGTAAGAATTGTATTGGCCAAAGCCCAAGGCAACATGGTCTTCCAGCCTAGGTCCATAAGTTGATCGTATCTAAAACGTGGAAGAGTCCATCGAACATGAATAAAAACCCACAAGAAGATCACCAACTTAACCATAAACACCAAGTGCAACGAAAGAGATGACAGAAGAGCCACAGGATTGCCCGTCAACCCCATTGTCTCAGACCAAAACTGATTCACTGTTTCGGGCGTAAAGAACGGGTAAAGTGTGTAGCCGCCAAAGTAAAAGGTCACCATTAGTGCAGAGGCAACTAACATGTGACCATATTCACCAATGTAGAACATGTTCATTTTGATGCCACCATACTCTGTATGATAGCCAGCAACCAATTCGGCTTCAGCTTCAGGCAAATCGAAAGGCAGCCTGTTTGTTTCAGCAAACATAGCTGCAAAGAAGATAATGGCTCCTACTGGCTGATAGATAATGCCCCAGTTCGGCAGATAAGGCACAGTCATCTGTGAGCCAAGAAAAGAGAACGTGAGCGCCTGGCTTTGAATCTCAACGATTTCTTTAAAGTTGAAAGTGTTAAAAAGAAGCAAAATGCCCACAAGCGATAGGCCTAGAGCCAATTCATAGCTAATAGTTTGCGCCGAAGCTCTTAGAGCACCGTAAAGAGAGTATTTATTGGCAGAGCCCCAACCCGCCATAAGAAGGGCATAGGCAGCTAGAGAAGAAACACCCAACACAAAGACGATCCCGATTCCGATTTCATAACCCTGAAAAGCGAAACGGTAAGGACCATAAGTTTCGCCAAGATCGATAGTAAATAGCCCAAGAGGTATTTGCGAAAATTCACCCAATTCAATTGGCATAGAGAGAGGAATTGCGGCAAAGGCCAAAGCACCTGGAATCAATGCGACCACTGGTGCTAGATAAAAAACCAGCCTATGGCCCTTTCCAGGAACGAACTCTTCTTTAAAGATAAACTTTACGGCATCTGCAAGAAGTTGAACCAAGCCCAAAGGACCAACACGGTTCGGCCCATATCTGTTTTGAATGAATGCAGACCCTCTCCTCTCTACCCAAACCAACAGAGGTACAGCGTTTACCATCATCACGAAGATGAAAATCATTTTTACCAGATTTACTGTTATCTCAAATAAATCGACGCCCATGAATTACTCCCACTCCAATGCTTTGGAACGAATCTCCCAAAACAAACCAAAGATGAAGATGGCCAGAAAAACGGCCATTGATGAAAAAATAAAAAGGCCTCTGCCTGTCGCTATGAAGTCTTTGTAAGCCAGCGCCCACGGGTACATGAAGATAATTTCGATATCGAAAAGAATGAATAAAATGGCTGTCAGGTAAAATTTAACAGGCACTTTGGTTGAATCAGCGCCTTCGCCTTCTAAGCCACACTCGTAGGCGAGCTGTTTCACCTTTGATTGTTTGGTTTTTGGGCCTAGAAGGCTGGTTGCAAAAACGAGCGCAAGGCCAAATAGAATTACAAAACCCGTAAGGGCAAAAACGGGTATCAGCTCAGTCATGTTGAGACTCCATCTATGTGCTGTTTTGGAAATCGCCACAATATACAAGCGCCTATCCGTAAAACCAAGAGATAAGAACGGTTTTTAGCCCCGATAAGCAACGAGAATTTTCACCGATTTGAAGTTGCAGATTGAAGGCTTCGAGCACCTAGGGCATCATTCGAAACGAACCGTTGAAAAGGGCCACAATTTTACCGAACACTTTGTAACGCGATACATTAAAGCCCTAATATTTCTGATAGAAACAGTGGAGCAATGAGTCAAGAGTCTGCTTTCTCAATCGAATCTCTCCCGCTTCAACTTCCGCATGGGTTGTTGACCAAGTTAGAGAACGAACCCGGGCCTTGTAAGCTTTTAGGGTTGAACTCCCCCGTAGCACTGGCTGCTTTGGTTTCTAGTGGAAAATTTGATTCTTTTTCAGGATGTGTGTTCGTCTTTGCAAACGAAGATCAAGAAAGAGCCTTTGCAAATTCACTGAGCTTTTTTGACCCACAGTCGTACGTTGCAAAGCTGCCACACCATGATGTTAGCCCTTACGCAAACCTGTATTCTAGTCATTCGGTTATCGCAAACCGGCTCCACTGGCTTTACCGTGCTCAGCGTGCGAAAGTTGGCGAGTTCTTTACTGCCACTATTCAGAGTTTAGCTCAAAACACGATACCCGCTGATGTTTTCACTGATAAGACTTTTTCTATTTCCGCGGGCGACCAATGGAACGACTCAACAGTTCAAAAGCTCAGTGAAATTGGTTATTTACCCTCTTCGCTTGTTGAATCATGGGGGCAGTATGCCGTTCGGGGCAGTATCGTTGATATTTTCTCAACTGCATATAAAAACCCCATTCGTATCGAACTGTTTGGCGACGAGATTGAATCAATAAGACTGTTCGATTCAACCACTCAAAGAAGCTTGAAACAGGTTAACCGGGTTGATATTCCGCCAGCAGCAGAGGCACTTTATCAGGACGATTCACTGGCTGAATTTGTGGGCGCTATCTCAAAAGATTGGGATGCCCGCGGCGTTTCTGAGCGCGACAAAAAAGAGATTCTGATTAGTATTAATCGCCAGACTTACTTTCACGGCATGGAGTTTCTTCTTCCTCAGCTGTACGACAACTTATCTCAACCGCTTGATTATTTTCTTGATAAGCCAAAACTTTTCATTCTCGAGAGTTCAGAATGTCAGAGAACACTTGATGAGCTTCATGCGAATTACAAATTTGATTATGGCGAAAGCTCTGAACACCCTGTTCACCCAGAGCCAGAAGATATTCTGTGCTCATTTGATAAAGTGAAGCTAGAAGACAGCCAGAACTTGGTGTTGCTCGATAAAATTGAAATCATCGAGCAGACCGGCGAGGAAATACCAACTTTTCAATTCTCTGTTTCTGGTCTTCGAGATTTTGTCGGAGCGGTGAGCCCCTACAGAGCTCAGACTGACATACTAGCTCAAAAACTTTCTGAAAGATTCAAGCAATGGCGACAAACAGGGCATTCACTGTTTGTTACTTGTGCCAGTCATAGCCAGGCTGAAAGGTTAGTGAGCTTCTTACAGCGCATTGAGCTTAAGCCTGAAATCGTCGATGAAAATGAGTTTAATTGGTCTCAATGGGTAGAATCACAAAAAGCTGATCCCAAATGTATTCATTTGATCACCAAAACACTCAGTGAAAGCTTCAGACTTCAAGATGACAACATTGTCTTTTTAAAAGATGAAGACATCTTTGGTTCTCGTAGATCAAATACGAAAAGATCCTCAAAAGAGGAGTTTCAAGAAAAAGCTGGGCTACTTAGTTTCTCTGAATTGAAAGACGGTGACTTTGTTGTTCACAAACAACATGGCTTAGGTGTCTTTAAAGGGCTCAAAGTGATGTCGATTCAAGGCGTTGACTCTGAGTTTATTCAAATAGATTACAAAGACAAAGATCGGCTCTACGTCCCTGTTTACAAGGTAGGACAGATTCAAAAATTTTCTGGTCCATCGAGCACTGGGGCTGTTGCTAAACTCGGTGGTGGTCAATGGGAGAAAACCAAAACCAAGGTCAAAAGCCACCTTCGTGACATGGCGGCTGAGCTACTCAAACTCTACAGCGAAAGGGAGCAACTTACCAGGCCCCCATTCTCCATACCTGATGCAGACTTTATCAATTTCGAATCGGCGTTTCCTTACACTGAAACTCAGGATCAAATCAAAGCCATCAATGATGTAGTAAGTGATCTCACTCAAGACAAACCAATGGATCGTCTAGTCTGCGGCGATGTCGGCTTTGGTAAAACCGAAGTGGCGATGCGTGCAGCCTTTAAATGCGCACAAGACAGAAGACAGGTTTGTGTCATTGCACCAACTACTGTTTTGACCTATCAGCATTATGAAAGCTTTCGAAGACGATTCAAAGGGTGGCCCCTCGAAATACGGTTGTTAAATCGGTTTGTTTCAAAAGCCGATGCCAGAAAGACAGTTGACGATCTTAAAGCTGGCAAAGTCGACATTGTGCTAGGTACTCATAGGCTTCTCAGCAAAGACGTTGAGTTTAAAGATCTTGGTCTGTTGATTATAGATGAAGAGCAGAAATTCGGCGTTAGACATAAAGAACGGCTACGAAAACTAAAGGCAAGCGTAGACACACTAGCTATGTCGGCGACTCCTATACCCAGAACGTTGAATATGTCTTTGATGGGTATTAGAGACCTCAGCATTATCAACTCTGCACCACAAGACAGGTTGCCAACTAGAACGTTTGTCACCAAGTTCGATAAAGAGAGTATTCGCCGTGCCGTCCTAAATGAGACTGCACGTGGTGGTCAGGTATTTTTTGTGCACAACCGAGTTCAGTCGATTTACGCCTTGGCTGACGAGTTGAGAACCGTGCTTCCTGAGATTCGAATGGCTGTCGGTCATGGGCAGATGGAGGAAGGCGAACTCGAAAAAGTCATGGTTTCTTTTTTTAACCATGAAATCGATTTGCTTTTGTGCACTACAATTATCGAATCGGGTGTTGATATACCGAAAGCGAATACGATGTTCATTAACGATGCGCACCAGTTTGGTCTCAGTCAGCTTTACCAACTGAGGGGCAGAGTCGGTCGTAGTAAAGAAAGAGCTTACTGTTATCTTCTAGTGCCACCTGGCAAGAGACTTGAGAAAGACGCCCAAGAAAGACTCAAAGTGCTACAGGAGAACACGGCCCTTGGCAGTGGCCTGCGTATTGCCCAGTACGATCTCGAGATACGTGGATCGGGAGATCTACTGGGGGAACACCAAAGCGGACACATCAATGCCGTAGGTTATGAACTGTACCTTGAGCTTCTTGAAGAGGCCGTAAGAGAAGCTCGAGGAGAACCTCCTATTGATCAAGTTGTAGACCCTGAGATCAATTTAAGAATTCCGGCGCTGATACCTGACGGTTACATCCCAGATATTAAAATTCGACTTGGTATCTATAAGACTTTGAGTGACATCAAAGAAGAGTATCAGCTTGATGAGATTGAAGACCAGTTGCGTGACCAATTCGGTAAACCACCGGAGGAAGTTCACAACCTTATGGGTATCATGTTGCTCAGAATGTTGTGTAAGCAGCTCGCTGTTCGAGATCTTAGCTCGGGCCCGAGAAGTATCTCTTTGAGCTTCACCGACCAGACTCGTTTGCCAGTTAAAAAAGTGATTGAGCTCACGAATAGACCAAACAAAAAATACTCGCTGACCCCAGATCAACGGCTCAATATACGAATGAAAGAGATCACTTGGCCGAAGGTTTATGAAGAGCTCAAGTATGTGCTCAGCCTCTGCCCTTAAATTGTATTAGAGTTCGACTCGAAAGCCTGCCGTTGCAAAAATATCGGTACTGAAGTCAGAGTCAGCTTCGGCTGAAGATGCAATAAGCTGTCTGCCCTCAGCAAATAGGTAGGTGTTTTCTAGGCCGATTTCAGAAAAAGCACCTAAGGCAGTCTTGGAGTCGATCCAATCCAGTTGGAACAAAAAACCAAAAGCATAATAAGGGGCAACCTGAGTCGATTCATTATCTGAGGTCGAATCGATAGCCTCTTTCTTTTGAATCACATAACCACCGCCGGCTATATAAGGAGCAACCCAGGGCTCTTTAAAGAGTGTGTCTAGTATGATCGTTAGCCCCAGTCGATACATGTTGATATCGAGGGTGGAGTCTACGCCATTCACTCTGGATTCTACAGAGAACACTCCAGCACCTGCATCTAAGCCTATGCTACCAAAACCATAATTTCTCTTCATGGTGAATTGGACTTCAAGTAATGGCCCTTTTGGGTTGTCGCCATACAGGTCTGCGTACTCTGCGAACGCTCCAACTGTGGGCTCATAGTTGGTTGGCAAAAACCAACTGTACCCGAGTGACCCCATTATCGACCAATCTGTTCTTCTTTCTCTATACGAAAGAAGACTTACCTTTGAACCCTTGCTGTATACCAAGGGAGGAGTAGGTTCTACGATTACCCAGCCGCCTTGTCCATTGGGTGGTCCCTCTAACACCTCGCCAGAGTAATTCTGTTGCACTGCAGAGTCAGAAGTAGGCAAAGTCTCTTGCAAAAACTCACTACCTTGTAACTCGTTATCAAGACTTTGATCTTGGCTGTCTGTACCATCTTCTTCTGAGATCTGATTGTTCAAATCTGATTCAATACCTTCGTCTAAGAGGAGCTCTTCTCCGACATCTTCATCAGGTATCGGTTCGTCAAAGATGACACCATCACCTTCAGCCTCGCCTGAGTCGCCCTCTAACTCTGAGAGACCTAGCTCACTGCCATCTTCACCTTCGCCTAGAAGGGTTGCGTTATCCTCTTCCGGGAACTCTTCAACTGTATCATCTGGAACAAAACTATCGTCTGCCTCTGATGGTGTATCAAGACCATTATCTAGAATCTCAATTTCCTCATCCATATTAGGGGTTTGAGCCTTCAATGAAGCTGCATAAAACCCGAAAAGAACTGCAATGACAGCTAGGAGAGTTTGGCTTTTCAAAGTCGAAGATCTTGGATGCATGACTAAATTATAGCGAAGAAAAGGGCCGAAGGCGTTTAATATATGCAGCGATTGGGATTTCTCTACCAAATTTTAGCTTTAGTCCTAATGAGTTATCACTCGTTGTCGTTCTCTCAGTCTGTAGATGAGTTGATTCAGAGCCTGCCCATAGACCAAAAGATCGAACAGATGATGATCTTCGGCTTCGCCGGAACCGACTACAACACCAGCTTAGGGCCCAGATTGCGATCACTGCGACCGGGCGCTTTCATTGTATTCGGTCGAAATATCAAAACACCACTAGCTTTAGCCCAAACCATTTCGCAAGCTCAAACCGAGGCTATGTCGCAGTCGGGTTTACCTCTCTTGTTTATGGTTGATCAGGAGGGTGGCCAGGTTTCAAGAATCAAAACTCAACCTCTTTCACCAAGCGCTTTGGCTATGGGCAATACTGGTAATCAAGAACTGATACAAAACATTGGGCTTACAACTGGCAAGCTACTGACTTCTATCGGAATTAATATGAACCTAGCACCAGTGCTTGATGTCGCTAATCCTGCAGAGAAGCATTTCATTGGCAACCGCGCTTTCAGCGGCGACCCGAGAGCTGTTGCGAACCATGGGGTTTCATATTCGACGGGCTTAATAAAGGCTAACGTAATACCAACTGCAAAACACTTTCCTGGTCATGGTGGTACAAGACAAGACTCTCACAAGGTGAAAGCAAAAAAGCTTGACTCTTTAAAAACTCTGATGACAAAAGATCTTCTACCATTCGCTGAATACAGCAAGATCAATGGGATCAAAGCTATGATGGTAGCTCATGTCGCGTACCCAGCTTTAGACCCCTCGGGCCTGCCTGCCACCTTCTCGAAGCCAATCATCACGGACCTACTTAGAGATCAACTAGGCTACAATGGAATTGTCATTACGGACGACCTTGAGATGAGCGGCGCTTCTGGAGTGGGCGACGTTGGTGAACGAGCTGTTAGGGCAGTGAGTGCGGGTGTTGATATGATCATGCTCGCCTGGAGTTTAAAAAAGCAAAGAATGGTAAAGTCAGCACTTCTAGAGGCAATCAGAAAAGGAGCGATCACTGAAGTCCGCATCAACGATAGCTTGAGAAGAATACTATCGGCTAAAGTTCAGCTCAGGGATCAAAAGCCAAACCTAGGCCCTCCAAATATAATCGAAATTAGAAAACACCTGTCTCGTCTAAAAGAGCTCTCTCTTATGGTATCTCGAGAAAACTTTGAACAGTCAAAAAAGGCATTTCGTGAAGACTTCAAGTTTCCAAAACAGTCTTCTGAAGTTGCTGTATTTACGGCCAGTAAGCCTTTTTATAACAGTTTTAAAAAAGTAAAATCAAAAAGTGTCACTTACAGAAACCTTCGCAGCTTCGGTACAGAACAAATAACAAGATTCTTCGCCAAGAACCCTGAAACGTTGGGTGTCTATTACGCCACCGGAAATATCACTGCTAGAAGGGTCTCGGCCCTGCCAAGAGCTGTAAAGTCTCGAATGATCGTCGTGAACACCACTTTTGCTGGAATGATCTCGGGCAGAAATGAATTTGCAGCGGTTATTGATATGAATACACAAACAGCCGTCTCGGGCTTTTGGCTTGCAAAGTATTTGTTTGAAGAAAACCGACCTATTCGTTTGCCGTCTAATGAAAAAGGAAAAGCCGTCAAAAAGGCTGACAATAAAAAGCGAAAGATAGTGCGCCATGAAAAGTAACAAAAAAGCCAGTAAGACAAAGTCTCTACCCAAGATTTCACAGTCATTTAAGGCCTTTTTTAATACTGTCAACACACCAAGTATCTTAGTTAACGCAAAGACATTCGAGGTCGAGCTTTCAAATGTGGCAGTCGAATCTTTGCTCGGTTATACCTCTACTGAACTTGGCGAACTTGAAATAGGCAGTTTTTTCAGTGGCGAAGACTTAGACAGAGTGAATGCACTTATGGACATTCTCTCTGAGGCTAGTGGCGAGGTTAATGAACTCGATTTAAAGATCAGAAAAAAGAGTGGCAAGTCTCTTGGTGTGAATCTTTTTGCCTCTTCAGTCGAGATCAACCGCAAAAAACGAATCGTAATGTCTATTCACGATGTGACCAAACTTAAGGGTCGTCAGGAAGAGAAAGAAAAGTCGATACGAGAAATGGCGCATGTCTCAAAGCTCGCTGATATTGGTCGGTTAGCAGCGGGCGTCGCCCATGAGCTAAATAACCCACTAATGATCATTCAAGGCTTTGCGGAGAACATTGATCTTATGTGTGAAGAAGGTGATCAAGTCTCATCTGATGAGCTCAAATGGCAAGTAGGCCCTATATTGAAGGCTGCCGATAGGATGGCAAAAATCATTTCTCAGCTCACAAGACTTTCTAGAAACGACAAAGACATGAAGCTTACCCACGTCGATCTTATCGAGGTGGTAGAAAACATTATTGGTTTGGTCTCAAATCAATTTTCTTACAACGATATTGACCTCATCAAGAACTGGGAGAGCGGCCACCTAGTAAAATGTGACCCCAATCAGATTGAACAGATCATCTTGAACATTATCAGTAACGCAATCCATGCCTTGTCTTCTGTCGAAGAAGAACGGCGGATCACAATCTCTTTGAAGGCTGAAGGTAAGACGGAGCTGCTCGAGATTCACAATAATGGACCAGCTATACCCAAAGAAATACAAGAAAAGATTCTCACACCCTTTTTTACAACAAAAGAGATCGGGGAAGGAACCGGCCTTGGCTTGAGTGTGTCCTATGGAATCATGAAAGCACATGGTGGAGATCTTGCTTTCAAAAGTAAAGAAGGGAAGGGAACGACCTTTTCTCTGAAATTCCCGAAGCCCCAAGCGGTCAACGAGATTGTCTCTACTTCAAAAGCGCTGGGCCTGGTTGTCGATGACGATCAAGGTTCTAGACAGGTTATAGCAACAAAGCTTTCTAGATTCGGCTATCGAATTATTCAAGCTGAGAGTGCCTTTGCGGCACTAGACATTTTGAAATCTAACCCTGAAATTGAATTTGTTTTTACCGATATCAAGATGCCGAAGATGGACGGTTCTAGACTGATTCAAGAGATAAGGCAGAACTATAGAAAACTTCTCGTTTATGCCGTGAGCGGTTTCATGAGTGAAGCCATTATGGAGCACCACCTCTCGAAACATGGTGTCCATGGGTTTTTGACTAAACCCTTAGATCACGACAAGGTGTCTTTGATTGTCAGCCAGATAGAGGATCAGCTACTCGCAAACAACAAGAAGGCCTCATAGCTTTTAGATTTGGCACATGGACTAAAAGACCGATTGGTTTTATGGCTCATGACGCTAGTGAATCGGAAACATCCTCTTCAAGTTCGGCTATATACCCTTCTATCTTTGACATCAGTTCTTGATGGGGTATCGGCTTCAACAGAACATCCCTGACACCATTTTTAATGGCGTTCATTACTTTGTTTTTTTCAGGAAACCCTGTGAGGAGAACAAGTGGTGTATCTAGCTCTAGTCTTTTCATTTCTAAAAACAATTCGATACCATCTTTGCCGGGCATCTTCAGGTCACAGATTATTAAGTCAAACTCTTTACCAGACCTCAAGACTTGCAAACCATGAAGACCGTTAGCAGCTGTTGTAACGTTGTAGCCTTCTTTCATTAATTTGGTCTGGAGCATGAACCTTATGGACTCTTCGTCTTCCACCAACAGAATGCTTGCTTTGTGACTCATCCCTAACACCCTCTTACGTACAGCCTAGGATCACTTACTAGTATTGATCGGGTGTAGCTGATCAAGACCTAAGCCTAGGTGTTATGTATTGAGTCAGTTTTAAATTATTGAACTCTAATTTCTTATTTTGACATGGTAATGGTTCGAAACTGTTGCAGATAAATTCATCAAAAATGAAGACCCTAAAATGTACTAAAATGAAGCAAAAGGTCTGTAAGCCTCTGTTTAAGAGACTTTCAGGCCTAAGTCATATTTGTTGATCAACGCCAGATATTCTAAATCTGAATATCGAGATTCGAAAAGACAGATGCCAGTTCAATTGGGGTGAAACAGTTCGTAATAATTGTTTTGCCGACAAAAACAAAAAGAGGCCACAAGGGCCTCTTAATCACAGACTAAAACTAAGGCCGAAACCCTTTAAGCTAGTCTTGCTCGGCTAGAGCGATTCTAGCCTCAGCTTTCTTCATTTTGAACTGAAGCTTTTCTATCTGATCAGCTCCGAGCCCAGGCTTTTTCAATTCTGACTTCGCTTTTTCTAGAGCGTCTTCAGCTCTTTGCTTATCAACAGCATCGCCTGTCTCAGCAGTCTCTGCCAGAACAGTTACGCCAGTTGGGCCAACTTCGAGGTAACCCCAGCTGATGGCAGCGCACTCATAAGCACCTTCACCAGACCGTTTGAATTTTAGAACACCAGTACCAAGTGTACTCATTAAAGGAGAGTGGCCTTTTAAAATATTCAACTCTCCTCTATGCGCTGGAACAATGACTTCGGAGATGTCTATGTTCTCAACTACTTTTTTCTCTGGTGTTACCAAACTAAACTGAAACATGTTTCTACCGCTTTCTATAAGCTTTTTGCTTTCTCAAGAGCGTCTTCGATTGTACCAACCAGGTAGAACGCCTGCTCTGGAACTTCATCGTGTTTACCATCTAGAATGTCTCTGAAACCCTTCACTGTATCTTTGATATCAACATATTTACCTTTTAGGCCGGTAAACTGTTCTGCAACGAAGAACGGCTGAGATAGAAACCTCTGAACTTTACGAGCACGGGCAACAACCAACTTATCTTCTTCGCTCAATTCATCCATACCGAGAATCGCAATAATGTCTTGCAGTTCTTTGTAGCGTTGGAGAAGCGCTTGCACATCACGAGCTGTCTTATAGTGCTCTTCACCAACTACCTGTGGATCAAGAATTCTCGAAGTTGAGTTAAGAGGGTGAACCGCTGGATAAATACCTAGAGCTGCAATATCACGATCAAGGTTTGTGGTTGCATCCAGGTGAGTAAATGTCGTTGCTGGGGCTGGATCAGTGTAGTCATCCGCAGGAACATAAACGGCCTGTACAGATGTTACAGAACCCTTCTTAGTCGAAGTAATTCTTTCTTGAAGCGCTCCCATGTCAGTACTCAAAGTCGGCTGATAACCAACCGCTGAAGGAATACGACCAAGTAGTGCAGACACCTCGGCACCTGCTTGCGTGAATCGGAAAATGTTATCGATGAAAAGTAGAACGTCTTGCCCTTCTCTATCTCGGAAATACTCCGCGATTGTTAGAGCAGTCAGAGCCACACGAGAACGAGCACCCGGAGGCTCGTTCATCTGACCGAAAACAAGAGCTGTTTTCTCAATAACCCCTGATTCAGTCATTTCAAGAAAAAGATCGTTACCCTCACGAGTACGTTCTCCAACACCAGCAAATACTGAGTATCCACCGTGCTCTTTTGCAATGTTGTGAATCAATTCTTGAATTAGAACTGTTTTACCAACACCTGCTCCACCGAAAAGGCCAATTTTTCCACCCTTTGCGTAAGGTGCAAGAAGGTCAACAACCTTGATTCCAGTCATTAGCATTTCAGCTTCTGTCGACTGGTCTTCAAATTTTGGTGAATCTCTGTGAATGGCCCATGACTCTTTTGACTCTACTGGACCGGCTTCGTCAATTGGCTCACCGACAACATTGATAATTCTGCCAAGAACCTCTTTACCCACTGGTGCAGCGATTGGGGCGCCTGTGTTGGCCACTTCTTGGCCTCTAGTTAGACCCTCAGTTGCGTCCATCGCAATTGTTCGTACGATGTTGTCACCTAAGTGCTGGGCAACCTCTAAAACAAGATTGTCTTTTCTGTCGTCAATAGTCGCGTTTGAAGTGGTCAAAGCGTTATAAATGGGAGGAAGTTCTCCGCCAGTGAATTCTACGTCAACTACTGGACCCATCACCTGTTTGATTTTTCCGTTTGCCATTATTCTTACTCCCTTATCCTTTCAGTGCCTCTGCACCGCTAGTAATTTCAATCAATTCTGTCGTAATCGAAGCTTGTCTCATCTTGTTGTAAGTCAAAGTCAGCTTCGAGATCATTTCACCTGCATTCTTAGTCGCACTTTCCATCGAGCTCATTCTCGCACCGTGCTCTGCTGCAACACTCTCAGCCATGCAACGATAAACCTGTGTTGAAAAGTGCTTAACTAAAAGATCATCAATTATCTCTTCAGGTGCAGGTTCGAAAATAAAGTCTTCTGAGAATTTGCAATCTTCAGCAGTTCGGAAACTCGCTGATGTTGTGTCGATAGGTAAAAGGGTTTCGCTCACAACATTTTGCTGAATTGCAGATTTGAACTCATTGTAGACGATTTTGACTGCATCATAGTGACCCTCTGTGAAGTGGCTCATCAGCCTATCGGCGGTCTTTGCAGCCAAAGTGTAGCAGATTTCTTTAGACAAGTTCGGCATGCAGTCGTCGACCTCTATGCCACGGTATTTGAAGAAATCTCTTCCTTTAGTACCAATGAAGTAAAGATCTAAAACATCATACTTGTCTTTGTTTTCACTATAGTAATTGTAAGCGAACTTATTGACGTTGTTATTAAAGCCACCACACAAACCACGATCACTTGTCAAAACGACCATCAACACTTTTTTCGGATTCGGACTTTCGCTCATCAAAGGGTGGCTCACCCGTTGTGTCACTGAAATGTTCGAAATCGTCTGCAAAAGCTTAAGAGCATAAGGCCGCAAATTTGTAATTGCGTGCTGAGCTCTTCTCAACTTTGCGGCTGAGACCATTTTCATAGCTCGAGTGATTTGCTGTGTGTTCTTCACACTATCAATTCGAGTTCGAATGTCCTTCAAGTTTGCCATTTAGGTCCTAGCTTTCTGAAGAGGCCTTAAAGATTGCTTTAAACTCTTCGCAAGCTTCTTTCAGTGGGTTCTTAACTTCATCTTTAAGTGCTTTGATTTCAAGAATCTTAGTCTTAGTTGCCTGATGCTTTTGCGCCATAAACTCTAAGAATTCCGTTTCAAATCTCTTAACATCGGCTTCAGCAACTTCGTCTAGATAGCCGTGAGTTGAGAGGTAGAACAAGCAGACTTGATCTTCAACTTTTTGAGGTGAGTATTGAGGCTGTTTAAGGACCTCAACTAAGCGTCGACCTCTAGCGAGTGTCGCCTGTGATGCTTTATCAAGATCTGATGCGAATGCCGAGAACGCTTCTAGTTCTCTAAACTGGGCCAATTCAAGTTTCAACGTACCTGCGACTTGCTTCATAGCTTTAATTTGGGCAGCACCACCAACACGAGAAACAGATTTACCCACGTTTACCGCAGGCCGGATACCTTTGTGGAAGAGGTCTGCCTCTAGAAAGATCTGACCATCGGTAATTGAAATTACGTTTGTTGGTACGTAAGCCGAAATATCACCGGCTTGAGTCTCAATAATAGGAAGTGCAGTTAGTGAGCCAGCTCCTTCAGCATCACTCATTTTAGCAGCACGCTCTAGAAGTCTAGAGTGAATGTAAAATACATCACCAGGGTAAGCTTCTCGACCTGGAGGTCGTCTTAGAAGCAATGACAGCTGTCTATAAGCCTGGGCTTGTTTAGTTAAATCATCGTAAATGATCAAAGCATGTTTACCGTTGTCACGGAAGTACTCAGCCATTGCACAACCAGCATATGGCGCTAGGTATTGCAAAGGTGCTGGGTCTGAGGCTGTCGCAGCAATTACAGTTGTGTACTCCATTGCGCCAGCATTTCTCAGCTTCTCAACAACTTGTGCGACTGTCGATTTTTTCTGACCAATTGCTACGTAGAAACACTGAACATCGAGACCCTTTTGGTTGATGATAGTATCTACCGCAATAGCTGTTTTACCTGTTTGTCTGTCACCAATGATCAACTCACGCTGGCCACGACCAATCGGGATCATAGAGTCGACTGCTTTGATACCAGTCTGCAAAGGCTCATGAACTGGTTGGCGCTTAATGATACCCGGCGCTTTCGTCTCAATCATGCGGTTTTCAGCAGCCTCAATAGCGCCCATACCGTCGATTGGCTCGCCAAGAACGTTAACCACTCTACCTAGAAGGCCAGGGCCCACTGGTACTTGAACGATTTGTCTTGTTCTCTTAACTGTGTCGCCCTCTTTGATGTCTCTATCTTCACCGAAGATCACCACACCCACTGAATCTTGCTCAAGGTTCAAAACCATACCATTGATTTCACCGGGGAACTCAACAAGCTCACCAGCTTGCGCGTTATCAAGGCCATACACACGAGCAACACCGTCACCAACAGAAAGAACACTTCCTGTTTCTGCGACTTCAACTTTTTTGTCGTAGTTTTGAATCTGTTCTTTTAAAACTCTACTGATTTCATCAGCACGAATTTGAATATCCATACTAGAGTGATCTCCTATTTAATTCTTCGTTTAATCTGTTCAAGTGCGAAATTAGACTGTCGTCAAAAGTGTAGGTACCAACCTGAGCTTGAAGCCCTCCAACTAGGTCTGAAGAAACCTCATAATCAAGCATGACTTTTTTGCCTGTGACAGAACTGATTTTTGATTCAATTTTAGATTTAATATCTGATTCAAGAGCGGAGGTTGATTTTACAACTCCTCGAACGACGCCAGACTCGTCATCAATCAGTGCCTGAAAAGCATCAAAAATATCTGGTAAGACTTGAAATCTATCTTTTTTGGCTAGTAGCTTTAAAAAATTCTTAGTGTTCGAAGACAGTTTGTTGCCATTGAGGCCATCGTTAATTACCGACTCTTTTTTGTCGTTGCTCACTAAAGGTGAAGTAATGAAGGCAACAATGTCAGGCTCGGTTTGAAAAACCTGTCGAACTTCAAGAAGCTCTTCCATGGTTTTTTCGATTTCACCTGCATCAGAGGCCAATTTGTATAGTGCTTTAGCGTAACGGGTTGCGAGTTCTGAAGACTTTTTCACTGGCTCACCTGCAGTTTCTCAACAAATTGATTATTCAAGACAGTCGATTTTGAACCATCTACCATACCGGGCAGTGACTCTTTAGAGGCGTTCATAGACTTTTCTAGAAGCTCTGTGCGAAGTCTAAGTTTTGCTCTCTCTGCTTCAAAGCTAGCCGTTCTGTGAGCTTCTTTTTCTAATCGTTCAGAGAGACTAGTTGCCTCATCAAGAATTCTCTTTTTCATCGCCTCTGCTTCTGACTTTGCTTCAGCTAATGTTTGGTCTTTTGTTGAAGTCAATTTAGACAGTCTGTCTGAGACCTCTCTCTTTTTTCTTTCGGCAGTTGATTTCGCTTCTTCAGCTTTTTTCAATAGCTGTGTGAACTCCTCACGTCTGTTTTTAAAGTAACCACCAATAGAACCCCCAGCAAAATAAACGATGATGCCAATTGCGATTGCAAAGTTCGTCACTTGCTGAAGAACCATAACCCAAGGCACACCATGAGATTCACCGTGACCACCACCACTAGCAGCAAACGTCAGTTGCGAAACTAATGTGAACACAGCAAGTGCAATCAATTTATAGTGGATGCTCATTGTGCTAACTCCTTACCGACAATCTGTGCGTTGATTGTTTGAGTTACCGCTGGAATCTCTGAGTCGAGTTGTTGGCGAGCTGCCGAAACTTGAGTTTCAATTTCTGTTCTGGCCGCATCTAGAATCTTGTTAGCTTTGCCTCTAGCCTCAAGTACTACGTCGTCATACTTTTTGAGAGCTTCGGTTCGGCTTGAATCGAAAATTTCTTTTGTCTGCTTGTTCATTTCTCGAGCTTTTGTTGCGAACTCGGCCTCTAGCTCTTCGGTTTCTTTAATGAAACGCTCGGCTAAATCAGTTTTGCCAACTGTTTGCTCTTTTCTTTTGGTAAATGCTGCCAAGTAGGGCTTAAAAAGCATGTTTGAAAGCACCAAATAAACAATCATAAAGATACCAAACTGAATAAATACGGTCTGATTGATACCTAGAGTTGCAAATATCTCCATATGATTACTGCCCTTTAGATTTTGCCTTAGGATTTTATGGTCCGCGACAAAGATCGATAGAATCCTGAAATGGGCACCTTATAGGATAGTTAAGAGCCAATGTAAATGCCAAAAATGACAGGAAAACCGGGGTGGTTGTGGCTGTTGGTTTCGTTAGGCTTTTGGCATGTAAGAAGCACCCTCAAATACCACACCTTCATCGATTCGAAGACTTGGTGTAGTCACGGTCCCCTGAAATATAGCCGGTGGATGCATTAGCACTCGACGCCTCGCAAAAATATTGCCTTTCACGAACCCTGAGAGAATCACCGTCTCGGCTTCTATCTGAGCCTGGACGTACGCTCCAGGGCCAATAACAAGCGTGTCCTTAGTGAAGATCTCGCCTTTGAACTTGCCACCAATTCTAACGGTGCCCTCGAAAGTCAGCTTACCATCAAAGCTTGCGCCTTGGTTGAGCAGAGCCGTAACCTGGCCGGGTTCTACTGAACCTTGGCTCTCTTGGCTGTTTGCGGTGATGGCTTCTATTTCGTTCATTGCAGCCTTAGCTTATCAACTATTTGATTTAACTCAACATCTGAGTGGAAGTTGATCTTGATTCGGCCTTTGCCGTCATTGTAATCAATCGCGACTCGGGTTTTCAAAGTCTTCTGAAGTTCTTGAGCCAGAGCTTTAGCCAGTCTTTTAGAAACCTGCAGCTCTTCAGATTCAGCCTCGAGGTCAGCTGCATCACCCATTTGTTTGGCTTTTGCCACCAGCTTTTCTGTGGCTCTTACGGTCAGCTTTTTTCTAACCGACTCCATACCAATTTTCTTTTGAAGAGCGCTCTCATCGATTGAAAGCAAAACTTTGGCTGTTCCCTGACTTAGTTCTCCAGATTTAAGGTAAGCCCTCAAATCGGGGTGGAGTTTCAACAATCTTAAGGTATTTGCAATACTTACCCTGTCTTTGCCAAGGCGATCGGCTAACTCTTGTTGAGTGAGTTTGTATTTTTTGATCAAAGCTTCAAACGCCTCAGCCTCTTCAACTGGGTTTAGATCTTCTCGCTGAATGTTTTCAATTAGAGCAAGCTCTCGAGCCGTTTGATCATCGGTAGCTTTGAGAATAACAGGCACACGCTCTAAGCCAGCCTGCTGAGCGGCTCTCCAGCGTCGTTCACCCGCAATGATCTCAAATTGTTTTGACTCATTTTTTCTAGCAACAATTGGCTGCAAGATGCCTTGTTCTTTGATCGAAGCAGATAGCTCTTTGAGCGCCTCTTGTTCGAATTCTTTTCTCGGTTGGTCGGCCTGAGGCTTTAGCTTCTCTATGGGAATTTGCCAAATCCGCTGTGTTTCCGGAATGCTAGGGCTTGCCTTTTGGCCCTCTGTTTTCTGACTGTCTACGATGCCTTCTTGCAGAGACTTGTCTGTTTGCTCTTTGAAACTCACCTTTTTGATAACTTCAGTTTGCTTGGCAGCCGGCTGAGGCGCTTGCTTTTGTGGAGGGGCAGTGGCTTCAACTTGTTTTTCTTGTGCAGGCTTTGGGGCAGCTGGAGTCGGTGCTGATACTTGGGCTGTTTCTTGCTGCTCGGCTGGAGGTGGGCCACCTAAAAGTGAGCCAAGGCCTCGGCCCAAGCCCTTTTTTGCCGTTTTCTTCGATGCAGGAGTTTTAGTCTCAGGCATTTACTTCTCCTTGTGGTTCTGGAGCTGGTGAATTGTCTGGCTGCTGAGCTTGCTCTGTTGCTTTTGCTGGTTCTGATGTCTGGCTTTTTAGAATTCTCTTTTGCACTCTCTCATCAAGTTCTTTAGCTAATGAAAGGTATCTTTTGGCTCCAATAGATTTAGAGTCGTAAGAAAATATGGATTGGCCATGGCTTGGGGCCTCAGAGAGTCGAACATTCCTTGGGATGATTGCTTCAAAAACTTTGTCTGCGAAATGAGTTTTGATCTCAGATACAACTTGATGAGAAAGATTGTTTCGTGTGTCGAACATCGTCAACAAAATACCCTCAATTGAAAGCCTGGGGTTGAGACCTTTTTTTATAAGGCCTGCCGTATTCAAAAGCTGTGAAAGCCCCTCTAGTGCGTAATATTCGCATTGCAAAGGCACTAAGAAAGAGTCAGCAGCACTAAGTGAGTTCACGGTCAGAAGGCCAAGTGATGGCGGGCAGTCTATTAATATATAGTCAAACTCATCGCTAATCGTAGCGATTGAATCTTTGAGCCGGTATTCTCGTCTTTCAAAATCTACCAATTCGATCTCAGCACCAACCAAGTCAGGGTTGGCTGTTGCTACAAAAAGGCCCTCCTCCGAAGTTTGCTGCAGAACGTCATGAAGGTTCTTTTCTCCAATTAGAACCTGGTAGATGCTGCTGTCTTGTGTACCGAACCTCTTTACCCCTAGGCCACTTGACGCGTTGCCCTGTGGATCCATGTCAATGATTAAAACTCTCTTCTTCAACTGACATAGAGCTGCCGCGATATTAACCGATGAAGTGGTCTTTCCTACGCCGCCCTTTTGGTTTGCGATACATATTACTCTAGCCATGATCCCTCCACTTTCTACGTTGCACTTTACTTCAAGATGGAATTTGCCGATTGTTCCATGTGGAACAAAAAAGATTCAACAAAAAACTTGGTTCAAGGCGATATTTCTGGTTTCTCGCCACGGTGTTTCTGCTAGTGGGCACTGGATGTGAATCCGTAGATCCTTTCCCTGAGTTAAAAGATAAAATTTATTTGGATCTTCAGCAGACCCTAGCCCAAGCCCAAGAAGACAAAAAGAACGCTGAGACATTCAAGCAGATGGCCAGAGATGAGCTTAAAACACTAGAAACAGGGGATCCGGAGATCGCCACCCTAAACAAAGACATTCGAAAAGAGAATAGAAAGATAAAGGCCTACAACCAAGAGATTAGGTATCTAGAAATCAGACTCGAAAGACGAAGGCTTGAGTCACGACTTGCCTACGCTGAATCTCTTAAGTCAGAGAAGGAATACCCTGACACTAGAGAGTATGCTGCTTATTTAGCCCATAAAAACCTGAGAAATGCCTCTCCGAACTGGAATGAGCGGGTGCCGCGCCTGAAAGAGCGAATAGATAAATACACTCGCAAGATGAACGGTGAGCCAGAGCCTGAGAGAAAAGGGGACCCTGAAAAGACCGAAGAATAATTGTTCCACGTGGAACATCGGCGTTTTCTGTATGAAATCTCATTGTTCCATGTGGAACAATGGCCAACCCTCTTAAATGCCCCTTAGATCAACTATCGATAAATCGGCAATGTTCCACGTGGAACATTGCTAAAAATGTGGGTATTCATTGCAGATCTGACCAGCTTCGTGGATTACTCAGTGGATAGTGGGGATATGTCGTCTAAAATGCCTAAAAAAGTCAGGTTTTGATCAGACTGACCATTGTTCCACGTGGAACAATGACCACCTTACTTTTTCTTTTTGGTGACCACTACAGACATTTGCTGGTCTGATTCAGGCAGCACATACTCAAAGTGGTCAGCAGGAGCCCAATGCCTAAACATCTGAGTAGGAATCTCTCTAAGCTCGTTAGACCAACTTGATGATTTCATGTGATAGTAGACACCAGAGCTCGAAAGGGCCTTTCTAGACAGCAACAGCGTCTTAGAAATACTAGCAAACCCTCTGGAGACGGCACATTCAACAACACCCTCACCGAGGTCTTCTAAACGAGCATTGTAAACCTTAACATTACTCATCCCCATTCGATCCGCAAAATGCCTGATAGCCTCTGACTTACGGGCATTGGAGTCTACACAGTGAATCGCTCTATCAGGGTCCATAGCAGCCATTACAAGCCCTGGAATGCCGTTACCAGAGCCTATGTCGAATATGTGCTGAGCTCCGGAGTCTTCAAATATTAGACGCGCCGCGTTTATTGCGTCTGCGAAATGAATCCGGTCGGCATCTATAATGGTCCTCTTCGAAATCAGGTTCATCATGTGATTAAATTTGAGCAACTCTATATGGAAAATCTTAAGCTTCTGCCGAGTCTCATCTCCAAGGTCAGGATACCAATGATCGATACGCCACTTGGGCTTTTCTGGCTCCTTTGGCTTTTCTTCTTCTTGTTTAGGCTTAATAACTAGACCGCTCGGAGTGTATTTGATTGTGATGTCCTTTCAGATGAACCATCAAGGCCTGAATCGCAGAGGGGTTTACGCCACTCACACGTTCGGCTTGACCGAGAGTGCGTGGTCGAATCTCACCCAATTTTTCTATTTCTTCTGCTGAAAGACCCCTGACTCTACCAAAGTCTAGATCGGCAGGAATCATACTATTTTCAAGCTTTTTCGCCCTCTGAATCATCTCTTCTTGTCTTTTAATATAACCTTCGTACTTGATCTCAATTTCAACCGGTTCAAACACGTTAGGGTCTTCAGGTATCTCAATATCGAACGCCTTCATCATCTCAATATTGATCTCAGGCCTACGAAGAAACTCTGCTCCAGAAATGGGCTTCATGAGAGGTTTAGAACCCAGACTAGTCACCTTATCTTGGGTATTCACATTGGGCACCATCTGCTGACTATCCAGTTTTTGCCTAGTCACCACTCTTTGACCAAGTATTTTGTCTAGTGTTCTAACCTGGTCATCGGTCAATAAATTGTAGGCCTTAGCTATATCGGACAATCTGTTGAGTACGTTGTCCTCTCTCAAAACCAATCTGTGCTCTGCTCTTGAAGTCATCATTCGGTAGGGCTCTTTAGTACCTTTTGTTACCAAATCATCTACCAAGACCCCAGTGTATGCTTGTTCTCGCCCTAGAATAAAGGGATCTAGCCCATGAACTTGAGCAGCAGCATTCACGCCCGCCACTAATCCTTGGCAGCCTGCTTCTTCATAACCGCTGGTGCCATTTATCTGACCAGCCAGAAAGAGGCCCTTAATCTGCTTAGTTTCAAGCGAGTGCTGCAACTGAGTAGGTGGAGTGAAGTCATATTCAACTGCATAACCAGGCTTCTGAATCACAACATTCTCTAAGCCAGGTATTGTTTTAAGAAACTCATACTGAACCTCTTCAGGGAGGCTTGTTGAAATACCCTGAAGATAAATTGAGTCAGTATCTAACCCCTCTGGCTCTAAAAAAGTCTGATGCCTGTCTTTGTCTGCAAACCTTGTGATTTTGTCTTCTATACTCGGGCAATAACGAGGCCCCATGCCCTCTATAGCCCCAGTGAACATTGGTGATTTGTCTAGATTTTGCCTAATAATTTCATGAGTTTGCTCATTAGTGTAAGTCAAAAAACACTGTATTTGTGGGTAGTGTAGTTTTCTTTCTGAGCAAAAACTGAAGGGGATAAAGTCTTTATCTCCTCCTTGCCCCTCAGTCTTAGACCAATCTATAGAGTCTTTCGCTAACCGGGGGGGTGTCCCGGTTTTGAGCCTGGTGACAGAAAAGCCAAAATCGTTCAATTGGTCCGATAAGCCAACAGTAGACTTATCACCCAACCGACCACCTTCTATTCTTTTGAGGCCAAAGTGCATGACTGCGTTCATAAATGTACCTGTAGTCAAAATGACCTTGTCAGAAAAGACCTCAGATTCATCTATTAGTCTTACACCTTCAACAACATCACCCTTTAAAACGAGTGATCTGACCTCACCTAGCTTGATATCTAGATTCTCGTAATTACTTACTATATCTGAAACAAACTTTGAATATTTGGCTTTATCACATTGAGCTCTTGAGCCTCTAACTGCCGGCCCCTTTTTCGAGTTCAACCTTTTAAACTGAATACAATTCAGGTCAGCTGCCTGACCCATGACCCCACCTAAAGCATCGATCTCTTTAACGATGTGCCCTTTACCCAAACCACCAATGGAAGGGTTGCAACTCATGTAGGCAACACGGTCCAGGTTATTGGTCATCAAGAGGGTCTTCACCCCCATTCTTGCGCTAGCAAGAGCGGCCTCAACCCCAGCATGACCTGCACCAACCACAATGACCGAATAATCTTTAGCTCTCATTGATCAGACTCAACCTTTAGTCTAGAGACGCAAGCCTCTGTTTTTCTTATCCGAATATCTAACAAACTGAGTGGTGCTCCGCAACAAAATGCGCAAGAGCCTGTTTCGATATTCGCCATTCGCTACGAAGTAGCAGAAAAAATCCAATATATTCCGATACTTAATGGAACGGTTTTTTCAAGGGCCTCAATCTAAGCTGGCGCCCAACAGACTATTCTACGCACGCGGTCTTTTTTAAATTCAGAAAAAACCTATTAATTTCAGATACTTCTATTTACCTAAACAGAACTCTCTAAAGACCTGATCCATGACCTCATCATCGAACTTCTTGCCCAGCATAGACTGAATCGCTTTCACTGCATCCATTAGCTCGAAAGCAATAAAATCAGGGCTTTCTTGGTTTTGTAGCAATGATAGCCCTTTCTTTAAGCTCTTATAGGCTGATGAAAGACTTTGCAGGTGCCTAGAATTCGTAAGAATCGCTGTTTGATTCTGATCGCCTTTCAAGCCGGCTCGGTTAGCGAGCTTCGATTTCAAGGAGTCTAAACCTTCTCCTGTTTGAGCGCTCACATAGCTGACATCGTATTCTTCAAAATCGCCTATAACTTTCAGGAGACTATTTCGGTCTTCAATCAGGTCTACCTTGTTAAAAAGTATGGTTGTATTTTCTTGTTCAAACTCAATACCTGTCGAATCTGGTAGCAATGGTTTTTCTGAATCAAGAACTATGACTTTAAACTCGCAGTCTTCGATCTTCTTGAGAGTTCTCTCTATGCCCATCTTTTCTATTTTGTCGTCTGTGGCCCTCATACCCGCGGTATCAAAAACATTAAACCTAGCACCTTCGTACTCGAAAAAACCCTCAACAACATCACGAGTAGTACCCTCAACATCTGTGACGATTGCCTTGTCTTCGTTGACCAAAGCATTCAACAGACTAGACTTCCCAACATTGGGTACACCTATCAAAGCAATATCGATCCCTTCATGAATCGCTTTGCCTTGTTTGTAAGTCGAGATCAATGATAGCACCCGGTCGATGACCGACTCTAACCTGGTAGACAAAGACTGGCTCGATTCAATCTCAATATCTTCAGCGGCAAAATCTATATTGGCCTCGACATGAGCTAGCACCTGAATCAAATCGCGTTCAATATCCTCAACTATTTGTGAAAGGCTACCCTTCAATTGTCTTAGTGCTAAACTTGAAGCGCGCCGGCTCTCACTCTCAACAAGATCCAATACGGCTTCCGCTTGCACTAGATCTATCCGGCCCGACATGAAGGCTCTAAAGGTGAACTCTCCTGGCTCGGCTATCCTGGCCCCAGAATCGATCAAAACATCAAGTATCTGCTGCGCTACAATAGGGCTACCATGGCAGCTTATTTCAAAAGTCTTTTCTCCAGTAAATGATCTGCCCTTTTCGAAATAAGTTACTAGCACTTCATCAATAGGCACACCATCGTGATTCATATGCCCATAGTAGACTTTATGACTTTCACATTTTTCTGGAACGAATGAACAAGATTTTTTGATTATAGAATCTGAGCCTTCACCACTCAGTCTGATCATTGCCACCCCCCCAGAGCCTGGGGGTGTGGCTATCGCACAAATTGCAGAGTCTTGATCAGCAAATAGACTCATGACATTTAATGCGTAGCAGACTGATCGTCTTGACGATCTTTTTCGCGGTTAGGATAAATTTTAATCTTTTTGAAGTGACCCTCTCCAACCGACCGACTTTTAACGCGGCCATCTTCTGCCAGATACTGGTGAATCAACTTACGATCTTTCGGTGGAAGAGCCCTAAAGTATACAGACTTTCCTTTATCAAGCACTATACCCTTAAGCTTGTCAGCCAAATCTAACAAGGCATCATTTGCGTCTTGTCTAAAACCGCCAGAATCCATATTTATGAAGATGTTGTCTTCTGGAAACTGATGTTGCAGAACTCTTTTTGTGAACAATTGAATCGCATCTAGAAGCTGACCTTCTTTCGCTTTCAAAAGTTCTTCGTCATCGCCGAAAAGTTCAACATGGTACTCATTCGGGTTCTGATCATCTTGATTGATTTCATAATCAAGCTCGAAATCAGCAGTTTCAATAATGCCCTTTACTGTGTCTTCAATCTGATCAAGGAACGCATTTTCTGAAGATTCAGCAGATTCCTTTTTTCCCCCAAAGATTTTTCCTAATAAACCGGTCATTATGTTCTCCTCTAAGCGGTTTGAATTTCTTTTCCAACAATAGTGTCTCTCATAAAGATAAACTGTTGCATGATCGCAAACAGAGAGCTCACAAAGATATAAAGAGTTAGACCACTGGGTAGCCCAACCATAAACAAAACAAAAACTAGCGGCAGAAACATCATCACTTTGGCTTGCTGAGGATCCATAGTGTTCGGTGTGATCTTCTGCTGTACAAACATGGTGATACCCATCAAGACAGGCAACACATAGTAAGGGTCTTTTAAACTTAAATCAGCGATCCAAAATGCAAACGGGGCTTGGTAAAGCTCTACGCTCTGCCCAAGTACCTGATAAAGAGCGATGAAGACCGGAAACTGCAACAACATAGGAAGACAACCACCAAGCGGATTTACCTTGTTGTCTTTCATCAGAACCATCATCTCTTGGTTCAGCTTTTGAGCATCATCTTTGTACTTCTCTTTAAGCTCTTTGATTCTAGGCTGAATGACCTTCATTTTATTCATTGATTTGTAAGACATGACCGTAAACGGCAGCACGATCATTCTAATCAAAACAGTCAGCAAAATAATAGCAACACCCCAGTTGCCGATGAAACCGTAGAAAAGCTTAAGAAGTTGTAGCATCGGCTTTGCCAACCAACTAAAGAAACCAAAATCGATAACTGAAGCTAGAGACGGATCAATTTTTTCCATGAGGCTCAAATACTTAGGCCCTATGTAAGCTTCATACTCCAAAGAGAAATTGTCTTTACTTAAAGCCGAGTACTTTAGCTTACCTGTTGCGTGAGGGGAGCCCTTCTTAACCGTGTATTCAAACTCAGGCGCTATTTTAGATTTATCTACTACCGACTGTGCAAAGTACTGAGTACCAACTGAAGCGACTTTTATATTTGAAACCGATTCTTTGAGTGACTCTGAGGTGTCGATTAACACTCTTTCTTCGCCTTCAGAACCATCAGAAAAGAACTCTTGTCTCTCGAAGGTCGGCAAGAAGCTACTCGTCTGGATGTCTTCGAGTTTTAATTCTAGAGCCGTCTCTGTACCAATAAAGCTGGCATCGGCGTTTTGAACTTCAACCTTTGTCTTGATGAGGTAAGTTGTTGGATCAATTTCAATCGCCTTCTTAATCTGCATTTGGCCAACGCTTGCAGTCCCAACAAAAGCTCCTGGCCCTATCTTTTGAACTTCAAAGTTAAGTGAAGAAGCTCTACCGAGAAGGCGAGTCTCTAGAATTCTAAAATCATCGGAGCTTTGAAAAGAGTAGGGTTCACCAGACCTGTCGTAATGATCATTTATCGTGAAACTGTTAAAGCCCATGCCCTTCGACGAAAGCTCGAAGGCAACCTTGTCATTTTTGTAGCCAAAAGTCTTCTCTGGGTTATTTTGGTTGTCTTGAGCAAGTTCTTGCTGCCCGGCTTTTTCGTTCACCGTTTCAGCTAACTCAGGCTTTGATTCACACTCTTTAGCCGAAGATTCGGTAGCTGTTTCCGATTCTGCTGATGTGCTCTTTGCTTGATCTTCTGTTTGCTCAGTCTTTGGTTTGTAAGCTTCGGGATACTTGTTCTGTAGATATGACTGCCAGCCAAACCATGCAAAACCTAACATAGCCAAAGCTATTAAAGTTTTTGAGTCCATAAAGTTGTTGGGGGATTGTTGGCTCATGAAACCGCCTTTTGTTTGCAACAAGAGCGAGAGGTTTTACCAGATGAGGGTACAGGGTCATACCCACCTTCACCGAGGGGGTGGCATTTCTTTAAACGATTAAGTGTCAGCAAGGTTGCTTTTATGAAACCATGGGTATTGTAGGCCTCGATACAGTAATTTGAACAACTCGGATAGAATCTGCAATTACCGCCCAAGAAAACAGAAAACGTATATTTATAGATATAGGTGAGAGCGATGATAACTTTATTCATCATCTAGCCTCTTCTCAACTTTCTTAACAAGAGACTCAAGTCCTCTATTGAACTCAGAGAATTCAAGCTTCTTATAAAAGTCTTTTTCACGTTTTCTAATTATAACGTTCATATCGATCGGTGGGTTCCATCCAGAATTTAGGTGAGACCTAAAAAATTCTCTGCACCATCTGCGAATGCGATTTCTAACAACGGCGTTGCCAACGTACTTAGGTATCGTCCAGCCACATCTCAAGTGACCGAAACCATTTTGTTTGAAGTTCGCTAAAATAATTTGCCCACCATATGCTCGAGTTCCATTTTTACTTAGGTTTTGAAACTCTAGTTTTTTAGTGAGCTTAGGCAGAGAAAGTGGTTTCTGATTACTTCCCACTCACAGTTACCGCCAGGCGCTTGCGGCCTTTTGCTCGGCGACGAGAAAGCACCTCTTGCCCACTTTTTGTAGACATACGAAGACGGAAACCATGTGATGTTTTTCTTTTTCTACGGCTTGGTTGAAAAGTTCTTTTCATTTCTTACTCCACTGAGTTTTTCCAGATGCCTATTTTGCTTTATTTGCAACTACGACAGCGATTTACGTCGATCTGGTTGTTGACACGAAAGGCTGTAAAGAACCATAAATCATCATCTCTCGTCAAGATATTGAAAGTTTTCCACATCCATGCTATCGAGTTGCCTACTTCTCAGGCCTAGTTCAGAACTAGAGCCTTTCCAGAGCTTGAATGGGGGATAACGAGTGGTAGAGCAGCACAATTTCTGGGATCAAATTAAATCGAGCCTAAAGCAAAAAAACGTGAACAATCATCCGCTTCAAATGTGGTTTGAGCCCACTAGTTTGGTCAATGTTGAAGACCGAACAGATCGTCGATGTTTTCAGCTTGGGGTACCGACAGAACTTCATAAGTACTGGATATCACAGAACTTATTTGATGGCATTTGTGCAGAGATTTCGGCTTTGTACTCGCAGCCATTTGAAGTCGAATTTGTTGTGACCGGTCAAAATACGAATTCCTTAGAAAATACAACACCTTACCTTCCTGAGCACCAGCAGGCGGCTGAGCCTGTACAAGTGCCAACTCCTACCCACTCATCTGTTATGGGTGGCAACGTAACTAGTGGAAATAACAAAGAATCTTTGAATATCGACCACACTTTTAGCACATTCGTTGTGGGTCGAAACAACGAATTTGCCCATGCGGCCTCTTACAATATCGCCTGTAATCCGGGTGCAGATAACTACAATCCACTATTTATATGTGGTCCTACTGGTATGGGTAAGACTCACCTTCTTAATGCCGTCGGAAACCATATTCATATGAAATTTCCAGACCTTAAGATCATGTACGTGTCTGCTGAGCGGTTTTTGAATGAATGTATCTCAAGCATTAGACGAGCCGAAATGGACAAGTTTCGAATGAGATATCGAGAAAGATGCGACATCTTATTAATGGATGACATCCAAGTGCTAGGTAGAGGGGAAGCTGTTCAAGAAGAGTTCTTTCATACTCTCAACGATTTCTTCGGTAAAGGTCAGCAAGTGATTGTTGCCTCCGACAGAATGCCTAAAGATATCAAGGGTTTAGAGGATCGAATTCGAACTCGCTTAGAGTGGGGTTTGATTGCTGATATCCAAATGCCTGATCTTGAAACTCGAGTGGCTATTCTGAGGTACAAAGCCGAGAAAAAGGGCATACGCTTGCCAAATGAAGTAAGCAATTATGTAGCCAAGATATCAAAGCGCTCAATTCGTGAGCTCGAAGGTAACCTAAATAAAGTGAAGATGTTCTCTGAGCTGCAGGGTTTGGCTATTTCCATGGATCTAGCAAAAAAAGTTCTCTCAACTCATGATGACACTGCCGTTATCACCATTGAAGAGATTCAAAAGCTGACTGCAGACCATTTTAGAATCAGTATTCGCGACTTGTGTTCGAAATCTCGCACCAAGCCAATCGTGACTGCTAGGCAAATTGCGATGTGGTTGATGAAGAAACATCTCGATAAATCACTAGTTGATATCGCGAGAGCATTTGGCAAAAAAGATCACACGACAGTCATGAATGCGCTGCAAAAGATAGATAATGCACTGTCGAAAGATTCTGAAATTAAGAAGTATATCGATGAGTTAGAGGGGCGTATCCACAATATCACAGGGGTGTGAATTGGGGTTGTTGAAAAATCTGTGGAAAACAATGCTAACAATCTGTGTATGCATTTTTATCCACAAATTTGGGATTTTAGCGGGGAGGTTATCCACAGGCTTTTCAAAGTAAAAACTCAAGTTATTTCAAGTATTTGAATAACAAATGAGGTTTTGCAGTCCCCTACTACTACTACTTGTTTTTAAATATAAATAAAAGAGATAGAGATAAGAGAGATTTAAAAGGTAAAAGAGTCAGACTAGATTGCACACGAGATCTAGTTAGTAATTAATGATTAACGGGAGAGAGAATGAAACTCCAAATCGATAAAAAAGATTTATTAGGGATAATTTCAAGAGCGCAACACATTGTAGAAAAAAGAAACACAATGCCTGTGCTGATGAATGTTCTGTTGGAAACCCAAGACAATGCCTTAAGAGTTTTTGCTACAGATCTCGAAGTTAGTCTTACTGATGATGCTCAATGCCAGGTTTTAGAATCAGGTAAAGTCGCTGTTAGTGCGAAGAGCTTGTTTGAAATTATCAAAGAGCTGCCAGATGGGATGGTGACCTTAGAAAAGAAAGAAAACAACTGGCTCAAAATCTCTCAATTGAAATCAGTATTTAATATCGTTGGCATCTCTCCTGATGAATACCCTGTGTTTCCAACTTTCAATACAACAGAGTTCACCAAGCTCGACAGCCGTGTGCTAACTGAGATGATTGAAAAAACAATCTACAGTGTTTCAAACGATGAAACCCGCTACCACTTGAACGGTGTTTTCTTTTCGAAATCTACTGAAGGTGAAAACGTTGTGTACAGAATGGTTGCTACTGATGGTCACCGTTTGAGCCTAGTAGACAGAAAATCAAATGGCAGTCAGAGTCAGCAGGGTATGGCTGACACTCAAGGTGTTATTATTCCTAGAAAAGGCCTCAATGAGATCAAAAAGATTTTAGATAATGTGGAAGACTCTGTTGATATGGCGATTGAAGGTTCACAATTGATCGTTAAAAACAGCAACACAATTCTGATGATTCGTTTGATCGAAGGAAAGTATCCGAATTATCAACAGCTTATTCCACAAAACATGAAAGAGAACATGGTAGTAAACAGAGAGGCTCTTTTGTCTTCTCTAAAACGAGTTTCTCTGCTTTCGAATTCAAAGTCTAAAGGCGTAACTCTCAACTTAGCGGGCAACCGACTCGAAATCTCGTCTAACAACCCGGAGTTAGGAGATGCGAAAGAAGAAATTGAGGTTGATTACAGTGGGCAAGATATGAAGATTGGCTTCAATGCGAAGTACATTCTTGATGTTTTGGGAAGTATGACTGACGAAGCAATTCAACTGGAACTAAACGACCAGTTGTCACCAGGACTGGTAAGACCACACAAAGATAGCAGTTACACTTGTGTGGTTATGCCTATGCGAATCTGATGTTTTACAGTTCTATCCAGCTGATTAACTTTCGCAATTATCAGAAGCAAAACTTGAAGCTACATGAAGGCGTCAATGTTTTCGTTGGACAGAACGGCCAAGGTAAAACTAACTTACTCGAGTCAGTTTATTTCCTAACTAAAGGCAAATCTTTTCGGCCTGGCAAAGCTCATCACTTTCTGCTGGCCACAGCAGAGTCTCAAGCCGATCAGTCATCACTACAAGGCGTGCTTTGTGATGGGCCTTTAAAAAATCTTGTACGAGTCACACTCTCTGAAGACAAAAAACAGATTTTTATCAATCAAAAGAAAACCAACGGGGCGAAGCTTACGAAAACTGCTCCATGCATTTTGTTTAGTCCGGAGTCGTTGTCTGCAATCAAAGATGGGCCTGAGCAACGAAGAGAGTTAATCGACGAGTGGTTAGTGACCTTCTCAATCAAAAACCACAAAACTCTAACCCTTTTCAAACGCGTTCTGACACAGCGAAACAGACTTCTTCGAGATATCAAGACTGAAAAAATATCGCGTAGCGAAGGCGATCGCTTACTCCAAGCACTCAACCCAAGCTTTTTAAACGCTGCAGCTGAACTGACTAAAGCCAGAATCGAAGCACTCGACACTATCGAACCCATGTTAGCCGAAGCCATGAAGGAAATTTCAGGGGATTCTTTGAGCAATGTGGATATTTCTGTGGATTATCAGGTGTCGGGTGTCTCTCAATCCGACTCTGATCTGAAAAGAATACATGACTCTCTTACTCACAGACTCTCTGAACTCCAGTCTAGAGAGGTGATTTCGGGACATTCGTTGATTGGCCCTCATAAGCACGACATTAGCTTCCTTTTTGACGGAGAAGATTCCAGGTACCACTGTTCGCAGGGGCAGCAAAGAGCACTAATTTTAAGTTTCAAGATGGCTCAAATCATGTATCATTACCGGGTTTACCAGAGTTATCCAATTTTGCTTCTGGACGACGTTTTGTCTGAACTCGATAAGAGTAAGCAAGCCAACTTGGTGAAGTTTTTGACGAAGATCGATTCACAGATTTTCATCACGACCACCGACTTCGATTTCCCATTTGATTTTGGAGATCGAGACATGGCGATTTACCAAGTCGACAAAGGGTACGTCGAAACAAAAAATTAGAAGAGGTTGTGAGTGTCAGAGCACCAACAAGAAGTCGTTGAGCCTAAAAAGGATTACGACGCAAGTTCAATTCAAGTGTTAGAGGGATTGGAAGCTGTAAGAAAGCGACCAGGCATGTACATCGGTGACACCACTTCTCGTGGTTTTCATCACCTTGTGTATGAGGTTGTTGATAACTCAGTTGATGAAGCACTAGCTGGTTTTTGTAAAAAAATTGAAGTCACTATTCACGTTGATGAATCTATCACCGTCGAAGACGATGGCCGGGGTATTCCTGTTGATTCACATGGTGAAGGTAAGTCGGCACTAGAAGTTGTTATGACAGTGCTTCACGCCGGCGGTAAGTTTGACAGTGAAACCTACAAAGTCTCTGGTGGTCTACACGGTGTTGGTGCGAGTGTTGTAAATGCACTCTCAAGCAAGTGCGCAGTTGAAGTAAAACGAGCTGGCCATCTTTGGAAGCAAGCTTACGAGAAAGGCATTCCGCTTTCATCAATTCAGAAGATGGGCGAAACTGACAAGTCAGGCACTAAGACAACATTCAAACCTGACAGAGAGATTTTTAAAGACGAAGATATAAAGTTCGATTTTTCAGTCTTAGCAAAAAGATTCAAAGAGATGGCGTTCTTGAACGCGGGTCTTCATATCCGTCTGAAAGATGAACGCTCTGGCAAAGTTGAAGACTTTCAATTTACCCAAGGTATTGTTGAGTTCATTTCAGACATGAACGAAACGAAGAAGTCTTTGCATCCTGAAGTGATTTATTTCTCAGGCGAAAAAGATGATGTCGAAGTTGAAGTTGCTATGCAGTGGAACGATTCTTATTCAGAATCGATCTACACGTACTGTAACAACATCAACACTCATGAGGGTGGAACTCACTTGGTTGGTTTTAGAGGCGCTCTTACAAGAACAACAAATGCCTACGCGACCGATAAAAAACTGCTCAAAGACATGAAGTCTAATCTTGATGGTGATGACATTCGTGAAGGTCTTGCGGCCGTGATCAGTGTCAAAGTTCTTGAGCCTCAGTTCGAAGGTCAAACTAAGACTAAACTTGGAAACAATGAAGTTAAGGGTATCGTTGAATCTTTAGTAAATGAAAAGTTGGCTGACTGGTTTGATAGAAACCCTGGGCCTGCTAAAAAGATTATCTCGAAATGTGTTGAATCTGCGAGGGCTAGGTTAGCTGCACGAAAAGCCAGAGATCTTGCCCGAAGAAAAACGGCTCTAGATAGTGGTTCACTGCCAGGTAAGATGGCTGATTGCCAAGAAAGAGATCCAGCAAAGTGTGAATTGTACCTGGTCGAGGGTGACTCGGCAGGTGGTTCAGCTAAGCAAGCTAGAGATAGAAAAACGCAAGCAGTGCTTCCTTTAAGAGGTAAAATTCTTAATGTTGAAAAAGCTCGTTTTGATAAAATGTTAGGTAATGAAGAGATCAAGATGATGATCTCGGCATTGGGCACAGGAATCGGCAAAGACAATATCAACGTTGATAAAATTCGTTATCACAAGATCATCATCATGACAGATGCCGATGTCGATGGATCTCACATTCGGACTCTTCTTTTAACCTTCTTCTACAGACAGCTCCCTCAGGTTGTTGAACGTGGCTATGTCTATATTGCTCAACCACCACTTTACAGAGCTAAAAAGGGCAAACAAGAAACCTATCTGAAAGACGAAAAAGCTCTTACGCAATACTTGTTAAAAGAAAGTCTCTCTAAGCTAGATGTAAAAAACATCAAAGATGGCACATCTGAAGATGAGCTTAAAAAATTCATTCTCAACATTCAAAAATTTGACGATCTTCTTAAAGGCATGGCCAATAGGTTTGATAGAGACGTTCTCATGTTCTTACTCAACAGTTCGACGACTCTTAAAGACATTATGGCTAGCGAAGAGAACATCGCAAAATTTACTGATGATCTTCGTGATTACACAAAAGAGCATCCACTTCTTGGAATTTCAGACATCGAAGCAAAGTCTCAAAAGAGTGATGAGCATATGAACTTTGAATTCTCTCTGTTCACGACAAAGTTTGGTTATCCGTTCGAAACCAAGTTCACTAATGAGGGGCTGGAGTCTTCAGAGTTTGAAGAACTAAGAGCACTGTGGGCGAACTTCCAGAGTGTCGTTACACTTCCAATCCAACTCACGGTAGATAAAAAAGACGTTGAAGAGTTTAACGACTACATTACTTTCTATGAGCGAATCATGGAGTTAGGCAAAAAAGGCCTCTATGTTCAGCGCTATAAGGGGCTAGGTGAAATGAACCCAGAGCAACTTTGGGAGACTACACTTAATCCAGAAAATCGAAACTTGTTGCGGGTTACAATCGAAGATGCCATGGGCGCCGACGATACCTTCAGCATCTTGATGGGCGAACAAGTAGAGCCGAGACGAAAGTTCATTCACGACAACGCATTGCTTGCCGGCGAACTCGACATTTAAGGGTATTAAAATATGGAACCAGTAGATCCGAATAAGGGTGTATCAGACGTCGATATCAATCATGAGATGAGGGAAGCTTATCTCCAGTATTCGATGAGCGTCATTGTTGGTCGTGCATTACCAGATGTGCGTGACGGTCTAAAACCTGTGCATAGAAGAATTCTCTATGCAATGCATGACCTTAACAACACACACGACAAGCCTTACAAAAAGTCAGCTCGTGTAGTCGGTGATGTGATTGGTAAGTATCACCCACACGGCGATACAGCTGTTTACGACACTATGGTTCGGATGGCTCAAGACTTCTCTCTTCGAAACCCTTTGGTAGATGGTCAGGGTAACTTCGGCTCGATTGATGGCGATTCACCAGCGGCAGCAAGGTATACAGAAGTTCGAATGACCAAACTTGCCGAGCAGCTGCTCGAAGATATCGAAAAAGACACGGTGAGCTTTCACTGGAACTATGATGATTCACTACTGATACCATCAGTACTACCAGCTAAGTTTCCGAATCTTCTTGTTAATGGCTCATCAGGTATTGCTGTAGGTATGGCGACTAACATACCACCGCATAACTTAGGTGAAGTGATTGATGGCTGTATCGCATTGATCGACAACCCTGAAATTACACACGATGAAATCATAAAAATCATCCCAGGCCCTGATTTTCCTACTGCCGGAATCATCGCAGGCACAGTAGGTGTTCAAAAGGCTTACAAACAGGGTAAAGGTGTTATTACGATTAAAGCGGTAACTGAAATTGTACCGCGTAAAGATCGTGAAGACATCATTGTCACTGAAATACCTTATCAAGTGAATAAGGCTAGGTTGATCGAGAGTATTGCAAACCTTGTTAAAGACAAAAAGGTTGAGGGTATCAGTGATATCCGCGACGAGTCTTCACGTGAGGGCATGAGAATTGTCATTAACTTGAAGAAAAATGAAAATGCGCAAGTCATTCTGAATAGACTATTCAAGTACACTCAGCTTCAAGTCAGCTACGGTATTATTATGCTGGCACTTGATTCAACCATGCAGCCAAGAACTTTTGAAATAAAAGGCATGCTAGAGTCATTCGTTGCGCACAGAAAAGACGTTGTCACACGTCGATGTATCTTTGATTTGAAGAAGGCTGAAGCTAGAGCTCACATTTTGTTAGGTCTGAAAAAAGCACTTGATGTGATCGATCAGGTCATTGCGACGATTCGAGCATCAAAAGAAACGGCCATAGCCAAAGCGAACTTGATGGAGACATTCGAATTCTCTGATAAACAAGCTCAAGCGATTTTAGAAATGCGTCTACAAAGACTTACTGGTCTGGAAAGACAAAAAATCGAAGATGAATTAAAGCAAGTTCAAGAGCGAATCGATTGGCTCAAAAAGGTTCTTGCAGACGTAGCAGAGATATACAAAATCATTGTTGGCGAGCTAACAGAGATAAAAGAAAAGTATGCTGACCCACGAAGAACAAAGATTGAAGCTAGCTCTGAAGAATTCCACGATGAAGATTTGATAGCTCATGAAGATGTAGTGGTTTCGATCACTAAATCGGGCTTCATTAAGAGAATAGGTCTCGATCAGTACAAAGTTCAAAAGCGAGGCGGAAAAGGGGTTAAAGGCGCAGGAGCCAAAGACGAAGATTACATTTGGCGAGTGTTTTCAGCTTCTACTCACGACACACTGTTGACCTTTACTGACCGAGGCAAAGTCTATTGGACAAAAGTTTATCAGCTACCCCAGGGCTCTCGAACGAGCAAGGGTAAGGCCATTCAGAACGTGGTTCAGCTATCTAGTGGCGAAAAAACAAGGTCTATCGTGCCGGTATCTGAGTTTACCGAAGACGGCTTTACCGTGATGCTGACAGAGAGTGGAATCATTAAGAAAACCAAACTTGATGCATTCTCGAGACCGAGGCCTTCTGGTCTGATTGCTCTTACCATTGATCTTGAAGACAATCTTCAAGAGTGTCGAGTGAGCACAGGTAAGAACGACATCTTTATCGCTACCAAGATGGGTATGTCGATTCGTTTTGATGAAGCAGATGTGCGGGCCATGGGTCGAACCGCTCGTGGGGTAAAAGGCATCACTCTGGGCAAAGAAGATCGCGTGATCGCCATGGAGGTTGTCGAAAAAGAAACTGACGAGTGCATCCTTATCGTAACAGAGAGTGGTTATGGTAAGCGCACAAGCCTTGACGAATACCGAAGACAAAGTCGCGGCGGTGTTGGCATCATCACTCAAAAGGTCACAGACAAAGTCGGTGGTTTGGTAGCCGCAAGATTGGTTGATGATAAAGACGAAGTTCTAATCATGACCAACCAGGGGCAATCTATTCGTATGAAAGTCAGCGACATTTCTAAAATGAGTAGAAACACTCAGGGTGTGCGCCTGATCAATCTTAAATCTGGTGAGTTTGTTACTGATTTGGCTTTGATTGATGAAGGTGATGAAGAGGAGCAAGAGTCTTAGCACGTGAGACGGGCAGTTCTGGTTCCTCTCACCTGCACTCTGTTTTTCTGTTTATCAGGCTGTTTTCTTGGCTATAAACAGATTGAAATGTCTAGGGCACAAACCAAGATCGACCAGGGCGACTTCAAAGGAGCCTTGGGTCATCTTGATAGGGTGATCAAACGTGAACCTGAAACCAGCCAAGCTCTTAAGGCAGCTCAGATTGCTGCAAACGTGGCATTTTTAGAGCTTAAGAACTTTACAAAGGCCATCGAATACTATCGACATATCATCATGTACTCCAAAGATTCGAAGTTAAGGTACCAATCGCAAAAGAGCATTGCTGACATTTACTTTGAAAAACTCAACGACTACTCAAATTCGATACTCGAGTACAACAAGTTGCTGAGACTGCCTCACGATGATAGCGATCATTACAAGCACAAGAGCCGAGTGGCAAAATCACATTTTCAGCTTAATGATTTTTATCAGAGTGCCATCGAAATAGAGAGCTTACTGAAAAAGTACAAAGACTCTCCGGACCAAGTGTTTGAGTTGAGCTTGTTCAAAGCCAACATTCTGCTAACAACCAAAAAAGTAGATGAGGCTATCAATTTGTACGTGGACCTTTTAACGAACTACCCAACAAAGTCTACAGACGAGAACGTGCCGATCAGTCTGGCCATAGCTTACGAAGAAAAGAAAGAATTCGGTAAAGCAATCAGAGTGTTACAAGACATTGAGGCTGAATCTGAGAGTGAAGAATTTATTCAACTGAAAATCAGACGCCTAGAAGAAAGAGCTAAAAACCAGCCAGGAGCCTCGGGGTTGAGAAGATGAGTACGCCAGAAGAAGACAAAAAATATAAGAAAAAACGACAGCTTACAGTTTTTTCTGGTTTGGGCTTCGAAATTATAGGCCTTATGCTGGGCTCAGTCTTCATTGGAAAAGGTATTGATGAGGCTCTTGAGACTGATGGATTAGCTATTGTCATTTTGATTATCTTGAGCTTTATAGTGTGGCTGTATCACGTCATTCATATGGCCAAGAAGGTAATGTAGACCATGATTTCAAAAATGCTTAAGCAGTATGCCTTTGTTGCTGTCGCGACTGCGGCCATAGCGTTGATTTTCATGGCAACCGGCAAAGAACGCGCCGCACTATCTTGTTTGCTCGGTGGTACTCTCGCAACTCTTGTTCAGTACTTTTCAATCACCCTTTCAAAGGCAGTATTAGAGAAAAAATCGGTTGCCATTGCCTTGGGTGTCATTGTATTCAAGTACGCAATTTTTGGGATTATTCTATGGCTCGCCCTTTCCAGTATAGCACTGGATCCCATGGGTTTTTTCGCCGGTTTTCTAAGTCTGATTCCAGGATTGTATTTTGTTGGCGTGATTGAATTAGGTCACCGTCAAAGAGATGTAAGGATTGTTTAAATGGTTCATTTTAATTGGACACAAATGGTTCCTGGAGTAGGGCATGACATGATCCCGGTGGCTTCTGCGGCAGTCGCAGGCAGCATCATGATCATGACAGCTTTTGCCGCAAAGCTCGCATTGGGCAAAGGCGAAAGCGCAATTATTCCTGCCGACAAGTTCTCAATTAAAGGTTTTTTCGAAGCATTTTTAGAGGGCATAGTCGGTCTGTCTGACATGGTCGTCGGTGAAGAAGGTAGAAAGTTTACGCCGATCTTCGCTTCCGTGTTTTTCTATATCTGGATCAACAATTTGCTCGGCCTGATACCTGGTATGACTCCAGCAACAGATAATCTCAATACAACTTTGGCAGTCGGTCTGTTTTCGTTTTTGCTTTACAACTTCTATGGTTTCAGAGAGCACGGCATTTCTTATTTGAAACAATTTGTGGGCCCCTTTTCCGGAGTACTTCTCTTGGTGATTGGTCCATTAATGTTGTGTATCGAGTTGATCTCACATGCGGTGAGACCTTTAAGTTTGGCATTGAGACTTTTTGGTAACATGACAGGTGACCACGCAGTTTTGTCTGTGTTCATTGACCTGTTGGGGTGGATTCCATTTTCGTTTCCATTCTATTTGTTAGGGATGTTTGTCTGTACGGTTCAGGCATTTGTTTTTACATTATTGACCATGATTTACGTATCTATGGCCATTTCACATGATCACTAAACAACTATGGGAGAATTACGAATGAAAAATACAGCACTGATGCTCTTGGCATTTATGGCAGTTCCGGCATTTGCAGCAGAAGGCATGGGCGGCGATTGGAGTGTCGTTGCGATGGCTTTGACTCTAGGAATTGCAGCTTTCGGTGGAACTTTTGCACAAGGCCGCATTGTTTCTTCAGCAATGGACGGCATTTCTAGAAACCCACAAGCGCAAAGCGAAATGTTCATTCCGATGATTCTTGGTCTTGCGTTTATCGAATCACTTGTGATTTTCGCACTGATCTACAAGTACTTGTAATTTTCAAATTGCAGAATCTCCGCTAGAGCCTCAAACTGTAAACCAGACTAAGCTCTAGCGGATCGATTTGGCCTGATAGGGTCTCTAACCCCTCGTCTTTCACTATATCTAAGTCTAGACTGTCGTGATGTTTTCGAAAAAATTAAATGCTCACATGTGAGATCGAATAAGTAAGACTTCAAAGAAAACTAAACAGCCTTAGCCCAACAAAAGTCTGTGCCCGAAAACAGTTAAAAATCGATAACAATGAGTCTATCTGGACTCAGCTAACCATCTGAAAACACCGATTTATTCTAATGAGAATGAACCCATTAGGATCAATTATTTCATGAGTGATGAAGTAGGTCAGGCACCAAAAGACGTTGATATCGATGAACTCGATATCAGAATCTTTATGCTGGTAAAAGACACATCAGGTATGAACTCTGCTGTAAGTTTTTTGAATCGCAGAGGTTGGGAAACTGTTTGCCAAAACAACATCGCTAAATCAATTGATACAATCGTAAACAGTCAGCCTGAAGTGGTGATGGTGTCAGTAAATCACCCGAACCCAAATGTGATGAGGCTTCCAACACTTCTTAGTCAGTCGATGAATGCAATCACCATTGGGTTTAGTGAAACCGGCGACAGCATGTCTATTCAGAAGCTAAGTAACTCTAGGTTTCAGCATAAGTTTTCTGGTTACCCTTCAGGTCCGAGTTTTCATCGATTTATAAGGCAGATTCTTGACCGAGTTCACAACCCACACAAGTACGAAGATAAGACTCGCAAAAGGCGCAAAGCCGTTGCAGCAAACAAGAAAGACAGCATAGAGGTAAAAGGGTCTGCAAGCTCCGCAGATGACAATCAGACTTTTAGCAATGACAAAAAGACCGGCCCAATCACAGTAAAGGGATCTGCAGCATCACAAATACGAGCCGCAGAAAGCCGTGATCCTCTGATACAGAAGTCTGCCACAGGGCCTGGTAGCAAAAAGAGCGCGGCCCAAGACCTAGCAGAAGCTGCCGCTAAGGGTGGAAAGATACAAGCAGGAGAAGCCAGAGGACCTAGCCACAGCGGAATGTCAGCTGCTGAACAGGCCAGAGCCCAAGAGAGCGCCTCTAAGACCTCTTTCTCAGCGAAGACATCTGGTCCTAAAGCAGCAAGTCGATCATCAGCTACCCAAGAGGGCAACAAAGCCGGGCCAGCGAGTCGAAGTCAAAACAGCTCTAGTGCGTCTTCCTCAACAAACTCATTTGATGAATATGACGAACAAGGTTTCAAAAAGAAGAAGAGACCACAGAGAAAAATGTATCCGTGGCAGAAAGATGAAAAGCCACAAGAAGATGCGATAAAAAATCAAGATACACGCCCAGGTGCTTCGTTTGAAATGAAGCAAAGTCGCAAAGATCTTCAAAAAGGTTCAGAAGAAAAAGAGAAACAAAGACTTCAAAAGGATGAAAAGTCACTAGGTCTACAAAAAGGAGACAAGAAAAAAGATGGTCCCGACCTCACCCAAGAAGCAGCCAAGGGTAAGGGTGGAGAGTTTTCTCAAGAAGGCCCAAACAGTAAAAAGCCGAACCAAGCTAATGCCGAAGGCCTCTCGAGCAAAGAGAAAGGGGCTCAACAAGGGGCTAATGAAGATGGCTTCAACAAAAAAGCTCAGGCTGAGAATCAACTCGGAGCCGATGCGAAATCAAAAAAGGATGCAAATGAAGGTGATTTTGCCTCGGGTAAGTCCCACCCCTCACGTGGACTAAGAGAGAGCGACAGTAAAAAATCAAAAGAACAGACCTCTGAGAATGAGAAAGCAGCACAAAAAAAGAAACTTAAAGAGGCCAGTTTAGATGGTGTTCCGAAAGGCGAACTCAAAGAATCAGAAGATAAATTCAGAAGTCTAATGAAAGAGGCTTTAAAAGCTGCGACATCAGAAGCAGACCCTGATGTTAAAATTGAAATTGAAGATGTGGAAAAGATTGGGGTTATCCCGATTAACACGAGTATTTTATCTGGCTATGTGGTGATTAGTCGAAGTGGTATTGGCTTTGAACTCGGTTCAGACCTTCTAGATACATTGTTGATGTCTATTGAGTCGACCTTCTCAGCTCAAGGCATTGATGTCACTTGTCAGAACCCATTTATCATGGACACCGAGAAGTTCACATTTGATTTTTGGAAAGACAACGTTGGCTTGTTCACAATCTTTGAACAGTCTCAGAGAGAAGAAATTGCTCTGACCTTTTTGCAGACCTCAGAGTCTGTTCCTGAGATGAAGGTTTCTAAAGCAGACCCGAACATGGTTACCATTCAAGTTAATGATATTGATATCGACATGCCTGTCGATTTTAAAACCTACATTTATCTCGAAAAGAATCAAAAGTTCTACAAGTACCTAAACGATGGCAGAAACATTTTACCGAGGCAAAAAGACAAGTTGGCAGCAAACAAAAAAACTAGAGAGCTACACATAGCGAGAGACGACTTCAAAAGATATCAGCAGTATTTAGCAAGAAACCTTATCAAAAGCCTATTACAACAGGCCTTCAAGAATTTTGATGCAGCATAGGAGTATGAGAATGAACGATTTTACCAAAACAGCCGATATTATAAAGAACATGAGCTTTAATGCACTAGATGTTTTTCTTCTTGTGGCATTCGCGCTTTTGCTAACGACGGGTTTAAATGCTTTTGGTGTGCCAGGTTCAGTATTTGGTGTTGCAATCTTTATCGTGATCTTACTACCTGCTTACACCACCTCGGTTCGGCCAGCCCTAGTGGCGAACCCTTTGTTGTCGAAATTGCTACCAAGAGACTTACCCGAAGAGCACAAAAGCAAATTTAGCCCTTTGAACCTTGTATCTGCTACTCTTATTTATGTAGGAGCGATAGCGATTTTCCTCACTTTTTCAATTAGCTTCAAGCCCACTAAAGCGCCTCAAGAGATTACAGACTTACAGGCACGTACCGAGGCAAAAGAACAAATAGAGAGACAGAACTTGTTCGATCAAATGAACTTGATTGCAAATGCAAAGCCAGTATCTGCCCATGAAATTGGTGACTCCCAACAGACTTCAATCGAGCAAATAGAGAGAGATATTGCCGCAGAAAACCAGAAGAGCCTAGAGAGTCGAACTCAACAGATAAAAGATGAAACAATGAAACAGCGCTGGGCTGACTATGAGGTGCGTAAAGCAGACAACCAAAAGCGGGCAGTGTTTCATTTGTTGATTTCTTTTGGATTGTTTTTTCTGGGGGCTGCCAGCGACAAGCTCACAAACGTCTACCACCACAGTAAAATAAATAAGGCCGCAAACTGAGCGGCCTTACAAATCACTATTGGTTCTTAAACCATTACAATAGTGGGTTTACAACCTCATCAAACTGAGAGCGAATTTGAGCCAAGTTGTCTTCAGAATCAGCTTCGAATCTCAATACCAGTACGGGTTGAGTGTTTGAGGCTCTGGCTAAGGCCCAACCATTTTTAAAACTAACCCTGATGCCGTCTATGAGGTTGGCTTTGTATTCGTCACTAGGGGCAGAGAAAGTCTCTTTCAGCCTCTCAACAATCATATGCTTCTTTTCTTCCGTTGTATCAATACGTAGCTCTGGTGTGTTGTACGCAGTTGGAAGGTCACTTAGAAGTTCAGTGATGGTTTTACCTGACTTTGATAAGATCTCAACAATTCTAAGACCAGCGTAAAGAGCGTCATCATAGCCGTAGTTACGGTCAGCGAAAAATATGTGACCACTCATCTCACCACCGAAAGGTGATTTTTCATCTTTGATTTTCTGTTTAATCAGGCTGTGGCCTGTTTTCCACATTACGGGTTCACCACCATGTTTGGCGATGTAGTCATACATTCGGTCGGAGCATTTCACATCGCCGATAATCTTCTTTTCAGCCGAGTCTTGAAGAACGAACTTTGAGTATAGACACATAAGCTCATCTCCGTAGATCATTTTACCAGTTTCATCTACGACACCAATACGATCAGCGTCTCCATCGAAACCGATTCCTACTTTAGCCCCTGAGCTTTTTACAGATGTCTGAAGATCTTTGAGGTTCTTTTCAACAGTAGGGTCAGGGTGATGGTTTGGAAACGTGCCATCTGGCTTTTCGAAAAGTATTTCAGGCTTCAAGCCAACCGTTTCAAAAAGGTCTTTTACAATGCATCCGGCCGCACCATTGCCACAGTCTAAAACCACCGGAATGTCTTTGAGGTCTGTAAACTCTTCTTTGTAGCGAGCCAAATAACTTGGAAAGATATCGTGCTCTTCGGCTGAACCAGAGCCTTCAAAGAAATCTTTGTTTTCAATAATAGCTCTGAGTTTCTGAATCTCTTCACCGTAAATGGTCGACTTACCAGCTGAAATTTTGAAGCCATTAAACTCAGGTGGGTTGTGGCTTCCTGTCACCATGAAGGCACCATCAACATCTAGAGTGAAGGTGGAGAAATAGCTAATCGGCGATGTAATCAAGCCGAGGAGCTTCACATCACCCCCACATCCAGTAAAGCCCTCTGTAAGTGCAGCCGCAATTTCAGGGCTACTTAAGCGAGCATCGTAGCCGATTGAAATTGTAGGGCTATCTACAGATCTCTCTTTTTTTAGGTAGGTGAAAAGTGCTCTGCCGAGGTCTTTTGCAAATTCGATATCAAATTGCTCGTTCCAAACTCCACGAATATCGTACTCTCTGAAAATAACTGTATCCATCTTCATAAAATCACCTCAGGTTTAGGTAAAAAGCCCTACAAAACTATCACATTCTAGCTAAGAAGCAGCCTCAAAGTTTAGCAATATTAGACGTAATTCAGAGATCTAACAGGCTGTTTCCATGTTGGGCTTGTAGTTTGGCGGCCCACTGAATAGCCATTTTCATAGACTTATGGTCGGCTATTCCTTTGCCGTGAAGATCTTCAGCTGTTCCGTGGTCGACACTTGTTCGAATAAAGGGGATCCCCAGGGTGATTTGAATTCCCATAGATAAGCCATGGATAAGTTTAAATGGGATCAGGCCCTGATCATGATACCAGGCAAGCAGGGTTCGATGTGGAGCCCCATTCATAAAAGCTCCGTCGGCTGGCAACATGGGGCTTATTGGCGAGCTCAATCGACACTGTTTCAAGACCGAGAAAAGCTTGGCATCGAGTTTAGAGATGGCCCCGCTTTCACCGGCATGCGGGTTTAAGCCCAGCACCCCTATTGTGTCTGCTGAAGGTCCCGTAAGTTGATGTAACTTCTCTGTGGCTTTAGCCACCACAGTAACTCTAGATTTAGTTAACTGACCTGGTACTTTTTCTAGCGGAATGTGGGTCGTAGCTAAACAGACATTAAACCTTTTACCAATAAAACCCATTGTGACATGTTTCGATTTGCTCATGTCTTTGATGATCTCGGTATGACCAGCACCTGATTTCAATTTTCGCATCGGAGCGTTTGAAACTGCTGTATTGCTGTCGTCTATGCAGAGTTGAGTTGCTGCCTTGACCATATTGGCGGGTGACCCTGAGTAAGATATTAAGCGAACAACATCTCGGTCAGAAGCTCTCCATCTTGCAAGCTCGCTCTTGTCTGTTTTTTTTACGCGCCAAGGTCCTTTAAGCTGAATTGGCAAAGCCGAATTGTGAGAGAGCACTGTGTATCTCAGTTTTGAATTCGGCTTTATCTCTAGCAGTGCTTTTTTGACGATCTCTGAGCCAACCCCTTCTGGGGAGCCAGTAGTGATAACAACATGATTCAGCATTATTGCTCGTTGATCCTAATAAATGAGTTCTCTCTCTTTTGGTCGAGCCACTTTCTAAATTGGTCTTTGAAAGCTCTGGCGTAGAGAATATTTTGAATTTGTACTTTCTGTGCTTTTAAATTTGGATCCTCAACAAGGGTTTTGTTAATCACTTTAATGATATGAAGACCGGCAGGTGTTTTAACAGGCTGTGAAATATCACCGACATTTAAACTGCGAATTCCATTTTCAAGGGCAGGTAGCATTTCACCTGCTTTAAAAGAACCTAGAATGCCACCTTGTGAAAAATTAGGGTCTTCTGAAAATTGAGAAGCTAGCTCTGAAAAGCTTCTTGTACCCTCTGAGACTTTTCTTTGAACCAACTTGATTCTCTCATCTGGGCTTTGCCCTCCCCGCTCAACAGGCCTAATCAAAATGTGAGCAAGTCGGTATTCAAAAACCTGAGCGTTGGTTTGTTGAGTTTGGGCAAGATAGAAATTTGAAATGTCTTCTTCAGAGATCTTAATTCTAGAGGCAACTTCACGATCGATCAGGGCCTGTCTTTCTAACGATGTACGAATGAAGTCTTGGTAATCAGAAAACTTAACACCTCTAGCAGTTAGGGCCTCTTTCAACTGAGCTCTAGTAATACCGTTTCTAGAGGTAACACTGCGAATTTCTTGTTCTACCTTTTCGATAGTGACAGCCATGCCCAATCGTTGAATCTCTTGGTCGATAACTCGCTCGTCGACCAGATGACTCACAAGTGCGTTGTCATCGCTCATAAGAGCCTTCGGGTCTTTCATTTTGAGAAGAGCATCGTCGACAAGGCCACCTGATTTGAGCTTCTCACGGTAGGCCTCAAGATCAGTTTTCGTCACGATAGCATTGTCTACAATAGCAACTATGCGTTCAATTAGTTCAGCTCTGGCGAACGGTGAAGTGATCACCATAAGTGCAATTAAGGCTAGAATTACTCTGCTGAAGTTTCGACTCTCATGCTGGCAATAAAGAATTCGTCTTTTAATACTTTTGCCTTTCGAATTTGTTTTTCGAGCCACTTTGAATACGCAGCTTGCTCACGATTTTGTATCAATTGTTTATATATACGTTCTTTCACATCTTCAAATGACTCAGTGAATGCCTTGCGCTTTTTAACAACTTTGAGGATGTGGTAGCCATAAGGGCTCTTTAACACGCCGCTTAATCGGTTTACTGGTAGCTGAAACGCGCTGTCAAAAGTGTCAGACATGCCCTGCTCTATCCAGCCTAGCCGACCACCATTCTCTGATTCAGGTGTAATCGAAAACTGTTTAGCAAGTTCGCCGAACTTTTTGCCTTTTCTTAGGCCTTGACGAATTCTGTCGGCTTCATCTTCAGTGCGCACTACGATTTGCTCGAGTAAAACTTGCTTGTCATGTGAGTACTCTTTTTTGTGCTCTTTAAAGAACTCTTTCATTTCAGATTCTGACGGTTGGCTGATCTTGCTTTTGAGTTGCTCCACGACTTTGTGTTGCAATTTACGCAATTTTATTTGGCTGCGCCATGTTTCATAAGAAATATTTTGTTCAATTAGCTTTTGTCTAAAGGTGAGATCGTCGGGGTATTGGCTTTTAATGTTGGCGAGTTCTGCTTCCAGCTCTTCTTTTTGAACGAGCAAGCCGTTTTCTTGAGCCCAAGATTCTGTGATAACTCGAATGATAAAGTCTCGAACCACTTGCTGCTTGGCTTGAATGATCAAGCCCTCTTCTTTAACAGTTAATGCATCGTAGTTTTTGAGTTGATCGGCCAAAGCATTAGCAAACTCTTCAGCCGTGAGGTCCACTTCATTGACTTTGACGACAACTCTTTCTGATAACTGGCCTGAGCGGTTTAACAAACACCCTTTGGTACAACCAACTAGAAACAAGACGCCTAAAATCAGGGTAATCTGAGTGAACTTTTTCATATTGATTATCCACTGGTATCAGACAAGCTGAGAGATGAAAAGAGCTGGTTAAGCTTTTACTTAACGCCTTTCAAAGCCTGTCTGTTGCGCTTAACTTTGTAGTTTCCAGAAAGTTTCTTGAAGTAGCCATCAAAGATTCTTTTCCGTTTAGAATCAAAAACGCCAGTTCTAATCGAACGTTTATTTGCCTGGTCATAGCTTCGCTTACCGGTGAGCTTCAAAATGTGATAACCATACTGAGTTCGAACCAAACCTTTAACCTGACCAACCTTCATGCGCAGAGCTGTTTCGTAAACTGGTGGCACGATTGTTAGGCGTGATTGGTAGTTGATATCACCACCGGTGTTTTTACTGAGTGAATCATCTGAGTAGAGCCTGACCAACTCTTCAAAAGGTCTCTTACTTTATTTAACTTCAGCGTAGATCTCATTGGCTCTTTTTTTAGCCTCTTTTATTTGAGAGGCGGTTGCTGTTGGAGAAAACTCGATCAAAATGTGACTCAAACGCAACTCAGGGTTTTTCTTGTACCAACGGCGCATTTCTTTTTCATTTACTTTGATGCCTTCAACTTGCTTACCTAGTTTTTTCTCGAGAAGGGCCTTGTACATCTCTTGCTTAAACCGTTCTTGTACAATTGGATCATTACGAAGGCTCATTTTTTCAGCCTCTTGAACACCCATTTCAAAGCGAATCAGGTCTTCCAAAAAAACTTCAGGTTTTGGTGGGTTGATTGAGTTTTGCTTCACATCGCGAAACTTCTTTTTGAACTCTTTAAGAGTGATCTTTTTGCCACCAACAGTCGCCACAACAATTTGAGCGTAAGAGCTTGGCGCTAAAAATGCCGACACGACAAGCAGGATGATGAGTTCAATCAGAGTTTTTTTCATAATAACAACCCTTTGATGCATTTCGTCCTAGAAAATCGTAGCACTCGATAATTCTACGAATCAATGAGTTTGCGGGCTTGCTGGCAAGCATCAGAGATGTGCTCTTTAAGCTCACTCGCAAGCTCTGCAGACTTTGGGTCCATGTCAGACGTAACTGGTCCCATCCCTATTGAGTAAGACACAGAGATTGTAGAAAAAGGTTTAGGCAGAATGGCCTTATTCCAGGACTTTTCAAAGATCCAGGCAGTTGGTGCGTCTAGACCAACGGCGAAGATCTTGGCTTTACATAGGCGCGAGAGCTCAAAAACCCCAGGCTTAACCTCGTATATTGGGCCTCGTGGTCCATCAACTGCGATACTAGCCGGACGTCCAGTTTTTACCAAACGAATGAGCCCTTTCAGCCCACCAGCCCCACCCCTAGAGCTAGAACCCCTTGAGGTGGTACCTCCGAGCTTATGAATTACAAAAGTCATGAGCTCACCATCTTTTGAATGAGAGGTCATGGTTGCAAGCCTATAGCGTTTTGTAAGTTGGGCGACAGCCAGTTCGTGACCATGCCAAAAGGCGAAAATTAGAGGCTCGCCATTTTGAAGGGCTTCTTTTAGTTCTGGTGGCTCGTCCAGTTTGGTGTTCCAACTCCAAACGAAGAGGCGATATATCCAAAGGACAAGCCACGGTAAAATGTGCTTTCGAAAAGCAGCCTTCACAAAATCTAGTTTAGGGCTGCTTTGAATTCTTCGGTTAGCTTAGGCACCACTTCAAACAGGTCACCTACGATTCCATAGCTAGATTTCGCAAAGATAGGAGCATCAGGATCTTGGTTGATAGCTACAATCACCTTACTACCACTCATACCTGCCAAATGTTGAATAGCCCCAGAGATTCCGCAAGCAATGTAGAGGCTCGGTGCTACCGTTTTGCCAGTTTGTCCAACTTGCATGCTGTGTGGAACCCAACCCGCATCTGCAACAGCTCTCGAAGCGCCGACAGTGGCTCCCAAGACATCAGCAAGATCATCGAGCATTTTAAAGTTGTCGGCTTCTTTCATGCCTCGACCACCTGAAACAATAACATTGGCTTCAGTCAAATCGACTTTGTCTGAGGCACCTTGCTTAATCTCTTTTGTGATCTGTTTTATCTCGGTTGCCACCACTTCAATAGCTTTGACATCAATTGCACTCTCATCACCAGCATCAGCAACTGGCAATTGATTCGGTCTCATTAAAACCATTTGAACAGGGCTGTTGCTGAACTCCACTTCGGCTTTGCATTTGCCGGCATAAAGGGGCTTTTTGGCTTTCAGGTTACCACCTTCAAATACCAAATCTGTGCAGTCTGAGGCTACGCCTGTGTCGAGCTGACCAGCTACTCTAGGAAACAGATCTTTCGCCATCATGGTTGAGCTCGCAAGCAAAAACTTGGCGCCCGACTCTTTGATGGCAGCGCTGGCAGAGGCCGCGAAAACAACGGGGTTGTACTTTTCGAACTCGGCACTGTCACCAGCAAACGCAATGCTCGCGCCGTAGCGACTAGCTTGCTTTGCGACTTCAGATGAGCCTGGCCCAAAAAGTAAGGCTGTAATGCTCTCACCAGTTGTTGCAGCGAAACTCAATAGTTCGCGGCTTCCCTTTTTTAATTCACCGTTTTGATGTTCACAAAATACTACAAAAGACATTTTATCTCCCTTAACCCTTACAGGACCTTAGCTTCTTCTCTTAGCTTAGTTACAAGACTCTTCACTTGATCAGCAACTTCACCCTCAAGCATTTGAACAGGAGGTTTTTCAGCTGGAAGTTCAAAATTCACAAATTTGGTTTTTATCTGATCGGCTGCGATGCCGAGATCATCTAGACTCAACTCAGCCAAAGGCTTCTTTTTTGCTTTCATGATGCCAGGTAATGAAGCATAGCGAGGAGTGTTTAGGCCCTTGTTTGCGGCGATAACAGCAGCCCCTTCAATTTCGTAGACTTCGCGAGTTCCACCTTCGGTTTCTCGCTCAGCGGTCAATTTGCCCTCTGCGTATTCAAAAGAAGAAACCACAGTAGCGTGACCAATGCTCAAGAACTCAGCAAGATACTGACTCACTGCGCCAGCGTTGTCATCGATTGCAAGCTTTCCGGTAAATACGAGGTCTACAGGCGTATCTTGCTTCTTAATTGCCTCAGCTAAGGCTTTTGCAGTGAGATAAGGGTCCATCGCCGCGTCAGTGTCGACAATCACAGCATCATCGGCGCCCATCGCAAGGGCTGTTCGAAGCGAATCAACACAGCGCTTCTTTGGGCCCACGGTAACCACAGTGATTTTGGCGTCTCCCGCCTTTTGCTTCACCTGCAGGGCTTCTTCGACTGCGTATTCATCGTAAGGGTTCATGATCCATTTGATACCGGCTTCGTCGATACCTGAGTTGTCACTATTCAGCTTAATTTTGGTTTCAGTATCAGGAACCTGCTTAATGCAAACAAAAATACGCATATGTACTCCCGTGAAAAGTTAATAAGGGGATTGCCCCGACGGTCTCGGGTATAGACTTTCATTTCATTGAAAGCAACATTCGCAATACAGCATGGGGTCGGCGCAACATGTATATGTCACTAGATTTCAGACTTTGAAACGAAACGTAGACCTCCTAGGGCCCTTAATGTAAGTTAACTGACAAATCCACTGAATATTGTGAAGTCATTCGGGAGTCTTATGGAACTGTTCATGCGTATTATGAAATCAACCATTGGTGGCAAAACCCTTGTGGGCATTACAGGCTTGTCATTTGCCTTGTTTTTGGTAGCTCACATGGCAGGTATCATGCTCATGTTTGTAAGTGCCGAGGCCTACAACAAATATGGTCATGCCCTGATCTCAAACCCAGCCATCTATATCGCAGAGGCGGGCTTAATAGTCATTTTCGTGGCTCATTTAGCTAAAGCAATTCAGTTGACCATCAAAAATAACCAAGCACGACCTCAGAAGTACCACGTAGCTGCTTCCGGCGAAAAAGCTACTACTGCGGTACAAAAGACACTGTGGGCACAGGGCCTTCTCATACTAGTTTTCGTTATATTGCATCTCAATACCTTTAAGTTTGGTACAATCTACTATGTTACATACGACGGCGAAACAATCAGAGATTTGCATCGATTGGTTATAGAGGTTTTTCAGTCGCCAGCGTATGTGGGTGGTTACTTTGTGGCGCTTTTGATTTTGGGCTTTCATGTTAAGCACGGTGTTGCCTCGGCCTTTCAGACACTCGGGGTTAACCATCCAAAATACACTCCAATGTTAAAGACGATCAGTCTGCTTTATGCGCTAGTCGTTGTTGGAGGCTTTATTGCTCAGCCAGTTTACGTTTTTCTATTTCATAAGGGGTCTTAAATGGCACATCCTAAACTTAATTCGAACGAGCCAACAGGCAATATTGAAGAGAGATGGGACAAGCATCGTTTCTCGATGAAACTTGTGAACCCAGCTAACAAAAGAAAACACACAGTTATCGTGGTAGGTACTGGCCTGGCGGGCGCTTCAGCCTCTGCAACAATGGCCGAGTTGGGTTACAACGTTAAAACTTTTGGTATTCTCGATTCACCAAGGCGAGCTCACTCAATTGCTGCACAGGGTGGAATCAACGCTGCTAAAAACTATCCCAACGACGGTGATTCAATCTTTAGGTTGTTCTACGACACTGTGAAAGGTGGAGATTTTCGGTCTAGAGAAAGTAATGTTTATAGATTAGCTCAAATTTCGAACCACATTATCGACACCTGTGTGGCTCAAGGTGTGCCGTTTGCGCGTGACTACGGTGGGCTATTGGCCAACCGGTCTTTTGGTGGCGCTCAGGTCTCTCGAACCTTTTATGCCAGAGGGCAGACTGGTCAGCAGCTTTTGCTAGGGGCTTACTCTGCTCTGAACAGACAGATCAATGCCGGCAAAGTCCAAATGCATAACCGTCACGAAATGCTAGATGTGGTAGTTGTTGGTGGCAAAGCGCGTGGAATCATCACCCGAGACATTACAACGGGTAAGATCGAAAGACATGTTGCGGATGCAGTTGTATTGGCGACAGGTGGTTACGGAAACGTTTATTACCTTTCAACAAACGCCAAGAATTCAAATGTGACAGCTGCCTGGCGATGTCACAAAAAAGGTGCTTTCTTTGCAAACCCTTGCTTCACACAAATTCACCCAACTTGTATTCCGAGATCGGGTGATTACCAATCTAAGCTGACTCTGATGTCGGAGTCGCTACGAAACGACGGGCGAGTCTGGGTTCCAAAAGACAAAGGTGACAAGCGTAAGCCGAATGATATCCCAGAGGCAGAGCGTGATTACTACCTAGAACGTATCTACCCTAGCTTTGGTAACCTGGTGCCACGAGACGTGGCTTCCAGACAAGCCAAGTTTCGTGTAGATGAAGGCCGTGGGGTTGGACCTACTGGAGAAGCTGTTTACCTCGACTTTTTAGATGCAATCAAAAGAGATGGTGAGAGTACGATTTCTGAGAAGTACGGTAACCTCTTTCAAATGTATGAAAAGATCACCGACGAGAACCCTTACAAGATGCCAATGAGAATCTACCCTGCCGTTCACTACACAATGGGTGGTCTGTGGGTTGATTATAACTTACAAAGCTCATTGCCTGGCTTGCACGTAGCTGGTGAAGCGAACTTTTCTGACCACGGTGCGAACAGACTAGGTGCCTCGGCGCTTATGCAAGGTTTGGCTGATGGCTACTTTGTGATCCCGTACACTATCGGTCATTACATTGCGGGCACAGAGATGGCAGACATTACTACTGACCACCCTGAGTTTGCTGAGGCAGAGAACAATGTGAAGAACAGAATGAACACATTGGTTGGTCTCAAAGGCTCGACTCATATCGACGATATCCACAGAGATTTAGGTAAAATCATGTGGAACCAAGTTGGTATGTCGAGAAGCAAAGAGGGTCTTAATGAGGCAATCACAAACATTCAGACGCTTAGAGATAAGTTCTGGAGTGATGGCCGTGTTGCTGGTGAAGAGAATACCAAAAACCACCAGCTTGAGAAGGCAGGCCGTATTGCTGACTTACTTGAACTTGGCGAGTTGATGGCGCGAGATGCCTTGGCTCGAGAAGAGTCTTGTGGTGGCCACTTCAGAGAAGAGCATCAGACTCCTGAGAATGAGGCATTGAGAAATGATGAAGACTTCTGTCATGTGGCAGCCTTCGAAATGAAAGAGGGCGAGAAGCCGTCTTGGGAGCGACATACAGAAGACCTCAAGTTTGATTATGTGAAACTCACACAGCGTAGCTACAAATAGGGAAAACGAAACTATGGGTGGAACTAGTACAGAAACAATGAAAATCAAGTTGAAGATCTGGAAACAAGATGGCCCAAGCGATCAGGGTCATTTTATCGAGCACACTGCTGAAACGGTTTCTCCAGATATGTCTTTTCTAGAGATGATGGATGTCGTGAACGAAGATCTTGTCAACTCGGGCAAAGAGCCGGTTGAATTTGATCACGATTGCCGAGAGGGCATTTGTGGCTCTTGCAATATGGTGATCAATGGTAACCCGCACGGCCCCGACAAAGCGACAACCACTTGTCAGCTTCACATGAGACGTTTTAAAGACGGCGACACCGTTGTGGTTGAACCTTGGAGAGCGAAGGCTTTCCCTGTGATTAAAGACCTCGTTGTCGACAGATCAGCTTTCGATAGAATTATGCAAGCTGGCGGTTATGTGTCAGTGAGCACGGGTAACGCTCCTGATGCGAATGCGATTCCGGTACCAAAAGTTGATGCTGATGAAGCATTTATGTCGGCAGCCTGTATTGGTTGCGGGGCATGTGTAGCGGCATGTAAGAACGCCTCTGCGAGCCTTTTTGTATCAGCAAAAATCTCTCACTTGGCTTTGCTACCTCAAGGGCAGGCAGAACGCTTAGAGAGAGCTCATGCGATGGTCACACAAATGGATGAAGAGGGCTTTGGCGCTTGTACGAACACAGGTGCTTGCTCGGCCACTTGCCCGAAAGAGATCAGCCTAGAGAACATTGCTCGAATGAACAGAGACTTCCTAAAGGCGGGCCTGCAAAGAAGGAAGTAAAACTTTGATAGTTAGCAAAGGGCAAGGAGTCCAAAGAATCAGGTTTATAAACAGGTTCTTTGGTTGCCCAGGTGCAATTGCTTGGTATCGTTAGTATGTGTTCAGCTATCCGACTAAATACTTAAGGCACATTTCAAATAGCATGAAGGTAGGCCTTAAGGCCGCGAACGTTTTTGTCATAGTTTTGTGTTTGGTTTTTTTATGTGAGTTTTTCTTCGAGGTTCTTTCACAAGAGTTAGATCATTCGAGCAGTGCGGGATCTTTCATCTTCGGGCTATGGAGTTTTCGAGTCGCGGCAGTATTCTCAGCTTTCGAGGGGCTTCTGACTCTCTCGGTCGTCTATATAGAAAACAGACGCAGAGACCAAGCTGGAGAGGCGAGTTTTGTCCGGGTAAGAAAACTGAGTCTCCAGTATGAAGAAATCGATAATCTAAAGGCTGCTAACGCTCCACTCACTTACTTTGTTTTGTGTATTCTAGTGTGTTTGATGGGCCTCACATCGATATTTATTTACGCTGTCTACTCATGATCCTCAGCTCGGTAGCGCAGTTTGCCGAAGCAAAGGTGCACAAAAAATAGGACAAAATCATTTTTGACGCGTCGAATTTGAAGGCAAAATTTCTGACGAATCAAGTTACTAGTCGACAGCCAAAATGCTCTGATACATAACTGTAGAGCGAAAAATATGGGCATAAGAATTTAAGAACTGTATTTAGTTTAGCTTCCTGCGTGAATTCTAAATATCCGTGGTTGTAAACACCAACCCACAGAGTTATCCACATAATCTGCTTAAATTAGAGAAAATTGTAAAAAGATTCACCACTTTTGGTGCCTTTGGAGTCTTATCTTATGCAACTCAGTTCTCTCAACTTTGATCCTAACAAAACAGAACTCGGTCACCGATAGCACTTTAGCCGAGGGTGTTTGTAAGAAAGTTTTGGCTTTCACAGCCGCATTCGGCGGCCTAACCGGAGTTGAGAAATGAAAAAAGCATCAGACATATTAAAAGAGATGGCCTTCAATAAAAATTCGAAGTCTTCAACTCAAGATGCTTTTTTAAAGAATTTGCAGAAGCACTTACTTGAAAGCACAAAAGGTGAAGTTATCCCGATGCCCGAATCGAAATCTGTCGATCAATCAAAACCTGCGCAACTCGAGTTTGATTTTGATTCACTAAAGAAGTCACAACTCTCAATAAAAAAGTTTGTTTAGGCTCGCAAATCCAGACATGTAAGCTCGAGTTTTTAAGCTGAAATTTCTGTAATTCATGACAGAAATACTCTGCGTCGAAACTCAAAAAAACATAATGTTAGAACCATTGAACATAACAAATCACAACCAACCAAACTCTCAATATATAGTCTGACTTAGTCGTCAATAGCGCCAATAATTTCGAAACTGGTTTCTGACTCAAAGCTAAAGAAATCTGGACTATTGCCCAGACTAATTGTTTTCCCGTTTAACCCACCCTTTGGTACCATTTTGGAACTGTTTAGGAGATCACCCAACGGAAGTGTGGTTTCAAACATGCTTTATTAACCAACCAACTTGTTGCTCAGGGATGAGAGCTAGGGGGAAAGATGATTCAAGGAAGATGGGGTCAAGCGGCTGGAGCACTTTTAGCTGTATTGGGCTTTGCTGGTGTTGCTCAAGCTGCACCAAACGTACAATCAGTACCAGGCGAATACGTCGTTAGACTTAAAGAAACAATTGCCACTCAAAATGTGACACCTTTGTCGCAAATTCTTGGTGGAGAAGTTGGTGAGCGCTTCGGTCTCGACAAAAACTTAGTTGTAGTGAAGAGAAGTCCTCTTGAAAGAGAAGACTACGTAGTTAGCACACTGAAAAGCAACCCAATGGTCGCCAACGCAGAGCCAAACTTTATTTACACAATCGACACTGATGAACAGCCAACAACTGTTCCAAACGATCCTGAGTTCAACGCTCTTTGGGGTCTACATAACACTGATTCAAGACCTGACGGTTTGAATTCTGCGGGTATCGACGTAGATGCTCTTAAAGCTTGGGAGATCACTACAGGTTCTGACGAAGTTGTAATTGCAGTTATCGATACTGGTGTCGATTACACAATTGACGATCTTGTGCCAAACGTATGGACAAACGATGCCGAACTTAACGGTGAAGCTGGTGTTGATGATGACGGTAACGGATTCGTTGATGACATATATGGTATGGACTTCGCTAACGAAGATTCTGACCCAATGGATGATCACGGTCACGGTTCACACTGTGCAGGAACAATCGGTGCTTCTGGTAACAACGGTATCGGAATCGTTGGTGTTGCTCAGAACGTGAAACTAATGGGTATTAAGTTTCTTACTGCTCGTGGTGGCGGAACTCTTGAAGGTGCGATTAAGTCTATCGACTATGCAACTCTTATGGGTGTTGATGTGATGTCAAACTCTTGGGGTGGCGGTGGCTTCTCTGAAGAATTGAAAAACTCAATCATCAGAGCAAAAGAAGCTGGTATCTTGTTTACAGCAGCTGCTGGTAACAGCCGTCAAAACAACGACGCACGCCCGACTTACCCAGCCACATATGATGTTGATAACATTGTATCAGTTGCTGCCATCGACAGCCGCGGTCGTCTTGCAAGCTTCTCATCTTACGGTGCTACTACTGTTGATGTAGCTGCTCCAGGTGTGAACGTGCTTTCAACTACTCCTGATGGTCTTAAAAGCTGGTCTGGAACTTCAATGGCAACTCCTCACGTTTCTGGTGTAGCTGCTCTAGTTCTAGCTAACGAGCCAGAGATTACAATGACTGATCTTCGCGACAGACTTATCAATACGACTAAGCCTGTAAGTGCAGTTCGTGGTAAAGTCGCTTCTGGTGGTATCGTGAGTGCTTACTACGCTTTGATCAATGAGTCAGCTCCAGTTGATCCAGATGATCCTTGGGGATGGGAGAAGGTTGCTGAGCAAGTTTCAACTGATCACCCGTACGCAAACGATGCTTCGCAAGAGTGGACTCTTTCAGTTCCAGGTGCTTCTCAGATCGCTGTGGTTTTCAGCCGCTTCGAAACTGAGCGTAGCTACGACACTGTCGAGTTCATCGATGCTAGTGGTGCAGTTGTTGGCACAATGAGTGGTAGCCACGATGGTGGTTTCTCACCAATCATTACAGGTGACACAGTAACGTTGAGATTAACTACTGATGGTAGTGTGAACCGTTACGGTTTTGATGTTGAAGCGATTGCCTACAGATAATCTTGGTCTCAACATTGAGAATTTTAAAAGGGAGGTTTGCACCTCCCTTTTTTTTGTGGTCAACACAAGTCACAAGTCACAAGTCACAAGTCACAAGTCACAAGTCACAAGTCACAAGTCACAAGTCAGCTTCGTGGGCTGAGTAGTTAGATACAGCTCAGTTTGTTGGTGTAAACTTGTTTTTGAGCAAAAATTGATCGATTTTGAGGTTCACGAAATCGGGCATATCTAACTGAGTACAGTGAGAACCATACGGAATCATAAGAAACTGTGAGCCTTTAATCTTCAAGTGCATTTCTTCTTGAAAAGTCTGTGGTGTGACACTGTCTTTCGTACCACCAATAATCAAGCAGGGTACTTTGATGCGCTCGAGTACAGGCGAGCCGTCGTATTTCATCATATAGTCAAACAGCTCTATGAAAGATTTAAGATCCATCGAGGTCAAACCTCGGGCATAGATTTCAATGTCGCTAAGCTTTGTGAGCTCAATATTGAAGCCACCTGCTAGAGCACTGAACTGAACCGCCAAGGGATTGGTAACGCCGGCTCTCCAGAGATAGCCCAAAGATTCAGGCAACACATTGTAGCCAGACTTGAAGAGCTGAAAGAAAGACTCGGCCATGTCACTGCCAAACATTCCACTAATCGGGTTTCTCATAAAGCCATTTACAAAAACAAGGTTTTCAAAAATCTCTGGAAACATGTCATAGGTTCTAATGAGAACTTGAACACCCCAGCTGTGACCCCAGAAGCTAGCCTTTTTGATCTGCAGATGGTTAAGAAGTGCATGAAGGTCTTGAGCGTGAGCATCGAAACTCAACTGAGATCTATCTTCAGGTGAATCTGATTTATGATGTCCTCTGTAATCAAAAACGATGGTTTGGTAGCCTTTAGAGAAGTACTTTACTTGGTGGTTCCAGTGATTGATTAGGCAGCCAATCCCATAACATAGAACGATCGGCTTACCCTCTCCACGTACTTCGTAGTAGATTTTGGTACCATCGTAGCTTTTAAAGTAGCCGACCTTTTTAGGGGTTTTATTCATCTCAAAATCTCGATCTCAATTTCAGTTTGGTTAAGAGTGATGATGTCACCATTCTTAACCTCAACTTCACTAATAGCTTTGCCATTCACCTTTACCTCTTTAGGAAAAGGTGTCCGAAATATAGCGGTTTCACCCTGAGGATGAAAGGAGAAAGAGATATCTCCAGGGGTCTTATCGTCGGTGAGCGGAAGATCGAGAGATTTTCTACCCACGTATCTAGGGCCGTAGCCGATAAGCCACTCAGTTTCGGCTTGTATCCCCTTATAAAATGTTAACTTTATAGTGTTTTGAAAGGGTTCGAGCTTTTTAGGCTGAGAGCCTATTTCTCTGACGCAATCTCGAGAAAAACCTTCGAGAATGTGATTCCAGCGCTGACGCTTTTCTTTTTGCTGAGGGTGATGCTCTTGAAATTGCTCTTTTTCATGCAGTGTTCGAAGTGAAATAGAAGCGCCTGGCTTTGAGTTTTCTTGAGGTTCCTCAAACTCAGGCTCTTTGGGCTTGGGTTTTTCACCTAGCCCACCCGGTGCACGAGATTCGCTGACTTCAACGATGTCACTCTTCACCTCAGAGACCAGGCCTGAAAGAGAAAGCTCTCCCTTGTTGTCTAGACCTAACGATTCGTCTTCAGCAGCGGGTTTTGGTGCAGGTTTAGGGGCAGGCTTTTTAGTTTCATCTGGATCTGCAGCGAGTGCCTTGGCATCAATGGTCTCATCTTCATCAATCTCTACGGCATCATCTTTAGGTTTGGTGCTTGGGCCTTTCGCGGCTTCGATTTGTTCATCTTGAGTTTCAGGCTTTACCGGTTTGATCTGAGAGTTTGATGTCACAATTCTAATCGATGGATCTGACTTAGGTTCTTCGGCAGGTGAGTAGACGGTTTCATCAGAAAAAGACAAATCGTCTGTCTCAACACCAGAGGGTTCAGAACTATCTACACTGTCGTTGAATTTTAGACTGTGCTCATCGATAGAATCTTCTGGTGCAAAAGACGCATCTGAAGGTGTCTCATCGTCTGGGTTTAGATAGGGGTTCTTGTCAGGGTTGGTAACTATTGTTTTCTCAATAGACTGGTCATCAAAAGGCTCTTGAGCGATGGTTTTAGTGGAACCTTCGTCGGCCACCATCTCCTGTTCAATCTTCTTTGTCGATCCATCTGCATCGTTTGAACTTTGTACGGTGATTTTAAGTGTCTGCTGTTCGGGTCGCGCACTCTCTTCAGACAAAGGGTCGAGGTCTGCGAGAACATCATTGATCAACTGAGTACTTGGCTCGGCATCTTCAAGCTCATTTTGATCTGCATTCGGGCTGGCCTCTTCATTGAATTCCAGTGAAGAGTCGAGGGCTGGTTCGAGCTCTTGAGGATTCTCCTCTTGCTCAAAGCTTTGAGATTCAACATCAGCTCTTATAGACGGATCGGTAATGAGCGGCCTTTTGAAATCAGTAGAGGTAAGCTTCTCTTGAATTTGAGAAAGGTCGGTTAATGGGCCCGTGCTGTCGTCGATAGAATCATGGTCATCAGGAGCTTCTTTATTCTGCCGAGAAAACTCGTCGGCTGCTTGTTTGATTCCAGGTATCGAAGACAAGCTTCCTTGCGCAATATCCATTTTCTTGAGAGACGGTGGGCCAAGAGGCTCAGATTCACTTTTGTTGGAAGGTTGGCTAGGCGACTTTATCGGGGGCCCAGCTTTGCTACTGCTAGGTCGAGGCCTTTTATCTCGAACTTCAAACTGATTGGCACCGATTTGAAAAGTAGCACCGAGCTCTAGAGTTACTTTGTCAGTCCTGCGGCCATTTACCTTGATTCCGTTTTTTGATTTTTGATCCTGAAGATACAGTTTCCCAAGCAATGTCTTTTTTACAATGGCGTGTTTGCCCGAAACCTTCGGGTCTGAGAGTACGATGTCGCCCTTCTCGCGGCCGATAATCTCACCACCCTTGACTGGGAAGGCTTTTCCCTCGAGAGGGCCCGATTGTACTACCAAATAGAACTTCATCCCCATATCCTCGAAATCATTGGCCTTTGGATAGGCTTAGATCTTTAAAACACTAGTATATCTAAGAATTTAAGGAGATTAGAATGCATTTTGGAAGTCTTAGACCTTGTCCCAGTGCATTGAGGCTGATATAACCCCTCCAAAACTTAAGGAATTTAATCCTTACTCCTAGACCAATCTAGGGGTTTCAACCGGAAGGATCGTCTAGCATGGAGACACAAAGCTCTGCTATTAAGCGCAATTACGAAACCATCGTAATTCTAAACCCAGACCTTGCTGAAGATAGCCAAAAGGCTCTCTTTCAAAAAAACAAAAGCATTCTAAAAGACTTTGGTGGAGAGTTTTTCTCTCTAGACTCTTGGGGTAAGAGAAAGCTTGCGAACCCAATTGGCAAGTTCACTCGTGGTGTTTATTTCCACGGAACTTTCGAAGCAGAACCAGATGCTATTAAAGAACTCGAAAGAACAATGAGAATCTCTGATGACGTTCTCCGTTTCAGTCATACAAGACTTGATGAAAGAACAACTCTTTCTAAATACATGGAGACATTTAAATCTGCTCTTGAAGAAACTAACAAGAGAGAAAAAGAGAGAGAAGAAAAGTTCAAGGCTCGCAAAGCGGCTATGGCTAACCGCAAAGAGAGAAGAAACTAGACTACGATTGTGATCGTAGGTCTCGGTTAGGAGTTCAAGTTTGAAAAAGTATGCCCGCATAGGGTTTGTTGTGACCCTCTCAACACTAATGACGGCCACACTCGCTTTTGCGGGCGGAGCACCACTGCGATCATTGCGAAAAGCGATGGGGCCGGCGGGCTATTGGGGCATTAATGTTGTTATGGTTGCAATGCTTTTTCTTGTTGGGGCTCCTGTGCTTGCAGGCTCATACCTTGCGATATTCGCGTCGGTTGGGCTATTTGCAGAACTTGAAGACATGGGCTTTTCTATCCCTGTAGCTGGGCTAGGAGCGCTTGGGCTTATCTCGATAGTGGCGGCTTCTAGCTTCGCCTTTTGGATAGGTAGCAACCCTGGTACTTGGCTAAGTCAAATACTTGCAGTTACACAGCCTCTTTATGATCAAGTTCTTCAGTTCAAGCCTGATCTAGAGATCACTCATGAGGGTTTACTTTTGCAGCTGCCCGGGGCCTTCGTGCTCATGTTGATGGTTGCGATCTATTTCTCTCTATTGGGAGAACGCCTCTTCAGCCGGTGGCTAGAAGTTGATCGTTTTCACAGTAAGGCTTTAAACCTCTTTAAGGTGCCAGATGAACTGATATGGGTGCTTCTTGGCAGTATGTTGGCTGCTTTTTATCAGCATGACCTGAAGCCGATTACTTACATCGGTTCAAATGTGTTGATGATCACGATTGGCATATACTTCTTCCAGGGGTTGGCTGTAACAGCTCACTTTTTTAATCGCATAAAATTAGGTTTGATTTGGAGAGCGCTGGCTTTTGCCATTCTTGCCTCTCAATTAGTTGTACTTGTAGCTATGGTTGGCGTTGCTGACATGTGGCTCGAGTTTCGTGAGGGTAAAAAGCAAAACCCAATCGAGCAAAGAAGTTAGATAGATAGTTATTTTTAGAGTTTACAGGAAGGTATAAAATGAAAGTAATCTTACAAGAAGACGTAAAAAACTTGGGTAAAGTTGGGGATCTTGTCTCTGTGAGTAACGGGTACGCCAGAAACTTTTTGTTCCCGCGTAGACTGGCTGCAGAGGCTACAGAGAAAAAAGTCGCTGAGTGGAAGCACCTCCAGCAGGTTGCAGAGATTCGCAAAAAGAAAGCAGTTACTAAGCGAAAAGAGCTTATCGAAAAACTGTCAGGTGTGACTCTTACTTTTCAGGTCGAAGCCGGCGAAACTGATAAGATTTTCGGTTCAATTACAAACCATGATGTGTCTGATGCTCTTGAAGTTCAGGGCTACGAAGTTGACAAGAGAGACATCGAGCTAGATGACTCAATTCGAGTTTTGGGTCAGCACAAGGCCATGGTAAATCTCGGTGAAGGCTTGCAAACTGAGATCACTTTAGTGGTTGAAAGAAAGTCGATCGTAGAGAACTAAGACTGTGGTTCGATGAAACAAGCGGGTATAAGTTTGTTTGAGTGTCTCAAGTTAGAACAGACTTGAGCATCGAGATAGTGCGCCAGGTGAGAGCCCGGCGTTTCTTTTTGAGAAACTGCTGAAACAGTTGATGGTATCAGTTTCATTCAGGTTTTCGCTTTTAAAAACTTGGTCTAAAGCAGGCCAAGTGTCGAAATTTCCTCAAAATTTGGACAATTCTTGCCGATATTCTCTATGTAACTGTAGGGAGTGTTTTGTGAAGCCTGTTCGTACCCGTTTTAAGCTATTGTCTGAAAATTTGGGTTTCAGTTTGAGTGAGCTGCTAGTGATGATGTTCATCACCTCTGTGATTATGTCTTCGGTTGCAACGCTAGCCGTATGGGGTGGCAACGAATTCAGAAGGCTGCAGGCTGAGATTCAAGCACAACGAGATGTGATGAGGCTCGAAACGCTTCTTAGAAAGTATATGTCTCAGGCTCTTCAAGTTGAAGCCACTCCGATTGCTCAGGGTGGTGATGTGCGCACAGATGAGATGGGTCGGTTCTTGGGCCCTGCTAACGGAACAGCTCAAAACTTGAATACCATTGCATTGATGACTGCTGCTCGTGCAGGGAGTGATTTTATTACGATTGGCTCATTTTTAAGAGAATGGGGCAATAGTCGCCGTACTCAAGCCGCCAATACGACCTTTTCAAGAGTTTTGGGCACAGGGATTTACTACCTGCCACCTATACCACGAGCAGGTGCACTGCCTGGTAAAGCAGGTATGATCTTCATCGACGATGGCGGTGCTGTGGCAGGGCCTCCAAGTCGGCGTACTAGCCCAGATCTGGGTGACCTTTGGTTTCTTGGTATCACAGAAATTTCGGTTCAGAAGCAGATTGCAGAGAGAGCGACCGGTCTAGTAGACAACGTCGGCACGAATCCAGATGTTAGTGCGCCGGGAAGTTTGCCGGGTGGTCCATTCACTATGTTAAAGGGCTATACAATCAACTTTACCATGCGCATTCAGTTACAGAACAATGCAGATGTGTCGTACTGCCCGGACCAAGATATTCTGAACGGAACTGCTGGTTGCGACGCCGGTGCGGCTTATATTGATATGCAAAGAGAAGTGAAAGTGTCTTTCGCCAACAACAACCTCGGCATGCCTATGACTGGTGTCGGCCGTAACCCGGCTAACAACGCGGCAGTGAACTGGGCTATGGAGAGACCAATGGGCAATTTGCACTTTTTTAGACCGATCTTTCCTGATGTGTGGGAAAACTAATGGAGACCATGTGGCTATGAAAAAACAAGGCTTTAATCCTTTAGCAAATCAAGACGGTATCGCCACAATTGCGATGGTAATCGCCGTAACAACAGCTGTTTTGTCTTATACGGCGTTCACGGCTACCAGCTATGTAATGATGATGACCGAATCAAAGAGGCAGGTTCGGCAGCTTATGGGCTTTGAGCTGATGAGGCAAATCGGTGAGACAGCTCAAATGGCTAGAGAGCGGCATCACCAAGAAACTTTCGTTGAGGGTAATCCAGATTGTGCCTTAGCCGATGGTGGAGCTACTGTTGAAGTTGGTGATTTTTGTTTTCCCCCAGGTGGTTTCTGTGTCTCACACCCCCTTGATCCGAACGGTACTATTGGTGGTAGCGAAATTTGTTTCGATGCCGATTGGACAGCCGGTGCCGGCAGTCGCACAGTTAGGTTCGTTGAGTTTAAACAGAAACAAAAAAATCTCACTTTCGTAGCAGAAATGACAAACCGAATTCGAAACTTCAATCATAGCTTCGGTAAAAAATCGATTGAGGTAGCTCAAGTTGTTCTCAATCAGGCGCCAGTTGCACATGCTGTTCGCTACCAAGATTACATGATAGATCGGGCTGTTTTTGCTGGCCTTACTGCACCCGTGTATGGTTTTGATCTCGCCGCAGCAGAAGAGTGCTCAACAGCCGCATCTCCGACTAATGTTTGCATGATTTGCTCTGAAGCTGGTGCTCCAATTGCCGGCCAACCAAGGCCTGCTTGTATTAGGCTTGCGGTTTGCCCAAAAAACCTGATGGGTTGGGGAGCTTGTGATCAAGCCGTCGAAGCTGATTGGTACTGGCAGACTGTTGCAGTGACCCGGCCAGTGGTTTCAACACCTTAGATTGCTTTTCAAACTGACGGTCTCTCTCTACAGCTCAATGAATTGAGTTGTAAGGCCATTTTCTGTTCAGATTTAGGTCCAGAAACCTCTGTGAGTCTGTAGAGAAATTCTTAACCACCTGATTGAATGAGAGTGTCAGCAAGATAGGGGACAGGAAGTGCCCCAGCAATACTCATTAGAGCTTGTTAGCCCAAGGAAGGGAAAGATCTCATGAAGGGAAAAGACTTAATAAAAGCCGTAACCCAGTCAGCTGATATTCCATCAGAGCTGATAACAGCAGAACTAAAAGGCTTATTAGAGCAGAACAGTATTGCCGAGAGCCATCTGACTTTAGACCAGTTGAGAGAGGTTCTTGCCGAATACCTTCAAGATGTTTTCGTTGCTGCGAAAAGCGACTTGAACACCGATTACTAGTTTCACCTAAATCGTCTCATACTAGGCCAAAGGATGGGCTCATAGCCCTACTTTTCTGTGATCGTTTGTTCTTAAAACGATCAGCGCTTAACATATAAGTATGGGTACTTGTTCAAGAAATCAAAAAGGCTTCTCGCTCACTGAACTTTTAATAGCAGTTGGCATCGTGAGCGTACTCACAGTGGTTGGTTACGGTCAGTACAATCAGTACCGAGCACGAGCCATACAGGGGGAAGCCAAAGTCGAAATGTCGATGATCTGGTCGAGGGCGCAGACCTTTCGAGCTCGCTACTATCAATACTTCGGCGACTGGCGAAATCTGGCTTATCAAGCGAATGGTGATTTGAATTTCAGAATTGGCTTTTGGGCAAACGCTGGCGGGGCAAGTAACCCAGCACCGCCAAATTACCGTGGCCCAGGTGCAGCAGCAGGGACAAACGCAACCAATACCAACTCGGGCAACGCCTGTGGGGCAGCTTGCTCCGAAACTTCAAATGCATGTTTTGTTGATGCCAGCTGTGTCTGGACGGATAGCACAATTGTTGTCTGTGCTGGCTTTCGTAGTGAAGAAAACCTTAGTGGTCGAACAACCGCTCAGAGAAAAATTCTTCGAATGAATGAGGGCAAAAACTTTATCGCACCCTTGTACGTTGCAAACTGCAAGTAACCTTCAGACGTTAGCTTTTAAATCTAAAAGCAAAAACTCTGTCATGCGATCTATACGATGGTCTCATGAGCCCTAAAGGCTCTCGATTAATCAAAATGAGCACTATCAGGGCCCGCCGGGCGCAAAGTTTGGCGGTTCACCATTTGGGCCACGAGGCGGTGCTTCGTTGGGGCCTGATTGATTAGCTTGAGGTGGTTTAGAGTCGTAATCTGTGCCCGGTGGCGGTGCATCTGGCATTGGTGTATCTGGAGGGCCAGCGACATGGTTTTCAAACAATCCAAATTGCGGCACCCATTTTAGTTTAACTGCACCCGTAGGTCCGTTACGTTGTTTACCAATGATGATTTCAGCCACGCCCTTGATGTCTGGGTTGTCGCGGTCGTAGTAGTCTTCACGAAAGATCATCATGATCACATCGGCATCTTGCTCAATAGAACCAGATTCACGAAGGTCAGAGAGCATCGGTCTTTTATCTGTTCGACCTTCAACCCCTCGGTTAAGCTGAGCGAGTGCAATCACCGGTACTTTTAGCTCTTTCGCAATTGATTTCAAAAGCTTTGAAATTTCAGAGACCTCTCGCTCTCGGCTATCGTACTTTTCTTTCATAGACATCAACTGAAGGTAATCGATCATAATCATGTCGATACCATGCTTCTTTTTCATTCGGCGACACTTCGCTCGAATCTCAAAGGGGCTAATACCTGCGGTGTCGTCGATAAATAGGCCGGTTTCACTCAAAGCTGCGGCTGTGTTGATCAATCGAGGCCAAGCTTTATCATCAAGATGACCAACCCGAATGTCTGATAAGCTAACTTTTGCGGCGCTCGCAAGAAGCCTGGTCATAATTGACTCTTTACCCATCTCAACAGAGAAGAAGGCGACTTTTTTCTTTTCTCTTAAAGCGGCATTCAGTGCACAGTTTAGCCCAAAAGCTGTCTTACCCATTGAAGGACGGGCGGCAAGAATGATCATTTCACCGGGTTGAAAACCGGCCGTCATATCATCGAGCTCTTGAAAACCACTAGGCACACCAGTGATCTGGCCTTTTTGGCCATAGAGCTCTTCGATTTTCATCATACTGCCTTTTACCAACTCACTGGCATCGATTAGACCACTCGTGTTCTTTTGCTCTGCCACCTGAAAAAATTTGGCTTCAATTCGGTCTAAAAAAGAATCAATGTCTTCAATGGTTGAAAAGGCTTCTTCCATTGTACTTTGAGTCATGTGGATCACTTGTCTTAAAAGCGATTTCTCACGAACAATATTGGCATAACCGATAAGGCTAGCTGTGCCGACAGTGTTCTCTAAAATTTCATTCAAATAAGCGACGCCACCAATAGCCTCTAGCTTCTGCTTTTGCATTAACCAATCGGTCAATGTGATCAAGTCGGCTTGTCTGTTGTTTTTGATGAGTTCGCCAATGCTGGCGAAGATCATCTTATGGGCAGGGCTATAGAAGTCAGCTTCTTTAACGAGATCAGCGATGTCGTCCCAAGCGTCGCCCTCCATAAGTAGGCCACCAAGAACAGCTTGTTCTGCCTCAAGGTTTTGAGGAGGAACTTTGTTAGTCATCATTTGAGTTTCTGAGTTGCTCATAGCCTCGACCGCCTATCACAGACAATGTTTCAGTAGACACAGTACTTTAACATTGCTGCACAATAATTCTACACGATTCTTTAAATCTAATTCACGCAACAATGCTCACGTCTAAAAAAATAGACACGAGCTTCTGTCTTTATCATGAAAGAGATTCCAGATAGTGCGGGCCTCGACTAAGAAGAATAACAAGGTGACCCGCTGTTGCGGCCAATGATTTTAGTTATTGAATGTACTATTTCTAACGGGAATACGGTAGGTATCAATCTTTTTCTTAAGCGTATTACGATTGATGCCAAGCATTTTCGCTGTGCGCACTTGGTTACCGTTGTAAGTCTGAAGGGCAAGCTCAATTAAAGGCTTTTCTACTTGCTCAATAACAACTTTATGCAGGCCATTAAGCTCAACTTGAGCTTGCTCAGTTTGTTGAAAAAGAACTTCTAGTTTGCTCTTTACCAAGTTTTCCAAGCTGACTGTTTTAAGGTTAGCAACAAATAGATTATCAGAGTTGTTTAGATCTGGAGTCATAAGACCCTTACCCCCCGGACGTTGTAGTCAATTCGAGTTCAAGTGTTTTTCCATCAGCCAAAGCGTTTGTCAAATTCTTTCGCCGAAACGAAATCAGACGCCGCGCTCTGTAGGAGACCAGATATACTTATGAAGCTGTAATTGCAAGCGGGCTTGTGAACCAGCAGAAAGAATTTTTTTTGCAAGCCAATTTTCATCTATGACACTAAACGATGGGCTATACAAAACATTTGATTTTTCAAAAAGATTATTTTTTTGCGCAAAGTTCTCTGCCCATTCAAAGTCTTTTTCAGAGCAGATGACAAATTTGAATTCGGTCTCTTTGTTGGCGAATTCAAGATTGGCTGTAGCGAATTTATTTGGTTCACCACTGTCTGGTGTTTTGACATCAATGATCTTTTTCACTCTGCGATCAACCTCTTTGCAGTCGATATCACCAGAGGTTTCAAGAGATACAATGTAACCGTCGTCACAAAGCTGTGACATTAAGGGGAGTGTCTCTTTCTGCAAAAGGGGTTCACCACCAGTTAAGCAAACATATTTTGTCGCATGCTGTTTAATATTTTTAACGACGTCATCAAGCTCCATATTCGAACCTTGATGGTAGGCATAGGTCGTGTCGCAATACGTGCAGCGCAGATGACAACCCGATGTTCTAACAAACACAGTTGGGTAGCCAACATAAGAGGACTCACCTTGAATGCTAAAAAAGATCTCATTAATTTTGATCAACTAACGCAGCTCCTGTGAACGGCACAATAAAAAAACTCATAAATTCTCGTTGAGCTCGATGAACAGTAAAACCACTGCCAAATCAAGAATGCTGGATGAAAGGCTAGGTGTAACCTATATTTGGTCAAAAATCCAGACTTTCCATGCCCCAATCTGTCCTCTAAACTATTGGAATGAATCATTTATTGGAAAAATTTAGAAGAGATATTCTCGGCCTAGTTTGGCTCTCAGCCTCTTTGTTTATAGGCCTGTCTCTTTATAGCTACAACCACCTGGATCCCTCCTTCAATTCTACCAGTAAGAATATGGTGGCATCGAACTGGTGTGGCTACTTTGGTTCATTTCTAGCTGACATTTTATTTCAAAGCCTAGGCATCATGGCTTGGATGGCAGTAGTCGCATGTGTGTATAAAGCCGTGGGCAACTTCACAAATTCGAACATTAAAGCCAATCGGTTGAGGTGGCTGTGGTCGGCAATGCTTATACTCACTATGGCCTCTCTAGCAGAGTTGCACTTTCCAACGGCAACGTTCTTTGCTGGCGAAGTGAGGGCTGGTGGCCTGTTGGGTCAGATAACCGCAAATGGCCTGAAGAATATATTCAACTTTGTTGGAGTGGCCATCATTCTCTGGACGGTTTTTACAGTGTTAGTAGTATTTTTCACTGAAAAATCGCTACAGACCTTATTTAAGTACCCGATTCATTTGGTGAATCACACTTGGGCAAAGGTCGCTGAGTTTGACTACGGCGCTTGGTTTAGTTCAGCTTTCGCAAAGTTGAAGTCAGCATTTAAAAGATCCCCCAAACCACTGACAACTGATGAGGCGGGAAGAGCTAGCCTGAATCAAGATGGGCTTTTCGTGATCAAAGAGCGTAAGACCACCTTGCGGGAAGAGCCATCTGAGAGAGTCTTTTTGCCAATTGATTCTGAGGGCGAAGAGGAGCCTGAAGAGGGTGAGCAATTGGCCTTCGGTGGCCCATTGAAAGGTTTTTTCACAAAAAGCCAAAAGCAGCCCCCTGCTAAAAAGAAGAGACCCAAGCGAAGGCCTCCGAGAGTTGCCAATTGGGATATGCCAGAACTAGCTCTATTGTCTGACCCTCCTGAATCAGGGCTTCAGCTTGACGAGAGGGAAATAAAGATCAAATCAAATTTGTTGGTTGAGAAGTTATCTCAGTTTTCAGTAAGAGGTGAGGTTGTAGGCATCAAGCCAGGGCCGGCTGTTACCATGTTTGAATTTAAGCCTGCTGCCGATGTCAAAATCTCAAAGATTGTCGAGTTGGCTGATGATTTGTCGCTCGCACTCAGCAGTGAATCCGTGAGAATCATTGCACCGATACCGGGGCGTAATGTTGTGGGTATTGAGACATCGAATTCAGCAAGAGAAACGGTGTATCTCAAAGATGTCCTTGAGCATGACCCGTTTTGGTCTGAAGACATAAAACTACCTGTTGCGCTTGGTCGACAAGCTGATGGTGAACCAAAAATTGTTGATTTGAGAAAAATGCCCCACCTTTTGGTTGCGGGTACGACGGGTTCAGGTAAATCGGTTTTTGTAGTTTCGTTTTTAACTGCTCTACTTTTTCGCCATTCGCCCGAGAGTCTGAAGCTTATTTTGGTGGACCCGAAGCAGGTTGATTTGGCGGCTTTCAACGATCTGCCACACCTTATTATGCCGCCAATTCGCGAAGCTAAAAAGGCTGTAGGTGCTCTTCGTTGGGCAATCAAAGAAATGGACAAACGCTATCGATCTATGTCGAAGTTTGGTGCGAGAGGCATTGAAGAGTTCAACAAAAAGGTTTCGGATCTCAGCAAAGAGAAGATAGAGGAGCACGAAACTTTCAACGAAGAGCTAGAGGGTGTGGGGGTTTTAGACTCATACTATTACACGCCTCAGCCCTACATTTGTATTGTAGTTGAAGAGTTTGGCGATCTGATGGCGGTCGACAAGTCCAATGTGGAACAAGCAGTGGTTAGGCTTGCTCAAATGGCCAGGGCTTGCGGCATTCATTTGCTTTTAGCAATGCAGAGCCCGCGTAAAGATGTGGTAACCGGCTTAATTAAGACCAACATACCAGGCCGAATTAGTTTTAAAGTGTCTTCAAAAATGGACTCTCGTATTATTCTTGATGAGGCTGGTGGCGAAAGGCTGCTCGCAAGAGGTGATATGCTCTTCTTGGCACCTGGCGTGTCGAAACCCATGCGTCACCATGGTGCTTATTTAGCTGAAGAAGAGATTTCTGCCGTAGTCGACTTCTGGAAAGATCAGGGTGAAGCAGAATATGACCCTCTCGCCATGAGAGCCATCGAGGGCTCAGGTGGCGGCTACGATTTTGAAGGCGGAGTTGAAGAAGACCTCGAAGAAGAAAAAGACGAGCGTTATGACGAGATCTTAGCCTTTGTTGCCTCCATGAAAGAGGTCAGTGCCTCGCTGTTACAGCGCAAGTTTCGGTTGGGCTACCCTAGGGCAGCTAGAATGATCGAAATCTTTGAAAGTGAAGGCGTTGTCGGGCCAGCCAATGGCAGTAAACCCCGACAGGTTTTAGTAAGAGATCTCAGCGAACTCTAGCTCTTCAGCTTAAACCAGAGCAAAAATAACAGATTATAAGCTGACTTTCTGTCTGCCGTGACAGATCGATCGGCATGCAATGCGGCGAGGCCCAATTTTTTACGAGAGAACCTTGAGGGCGATAGCCTCCTGTGATCTGATTTTTTTACTTATCACATTGAAGTGAAATGTACTTATCAAGGAGGAACTATGAAATGCCTATTGGCCCTAGCGGTGGCCTTTTTTGCTAATGTCTCTTTAGCTCTACCAATTGACATGATTTTTGATTATTCGCAGCTACAAGAGTCTGTGATGGATCAGGCACGCGTTCAAATGATCGACTGGAAGGTCGGAGATCGCGGTAACTACACAATCGACATGGGTTTCATCAAGGGAACTATGGTCATGCACGTACGTGAGTATGTTGAAGAAGGACCATGGGTTGAGCAAAACGTCGATATCATGGGTCAAAAGCAAAAAGTTGAAATTCTTTTCGACCAGACTGACGGAAGCATCATTCGTCTCCTCGTAAATGGCGAAAAGCAAGACGTGCCAGAATCAAATATGGAAGTTGAAGACATGCAAGAGGCCAACATTACTGTGCCTGCTGGAACTTTTGACTGCGTTTACGTTAAAATTCGTGATCTAGACAAAGATGAGACTTCAGAAGCTTGGATTAACCCAAGTGAAATTCCAATTTCTGGAATGCTTCAAAACAAAGCACCAAGCCAATTTGGCACAGTGACTCTTCAATTGACTGACTTCTTGAAGCAGTAATGCTATCGAGACTTATGAGTCTATATGCTTTAAGAAAAGGGCTGATAGTTTCTATCAGCCTTTTTTGTTTTTATGCTTTCTCAGAAGAACCTGTATCGAACCAAGATGTGTATGCTGAGGTTGTAAAGCAAACTCAATTTCTGATGCTCGAAAAGAAAAGGTCAGAGGCCATCAACCTTGCGAAAGCTAGGCTAGCTCAGATTCCATTGACAACCCCTGATTACAATCAACTTAGCTCTAAGATCACCAACCTAGTTTTGCAGTACTCGAAAACGTTTTTGACTGAAGAAGGGCAAAGGCTTCACGGGCTCGGTGTAGATGCCATTGTAGAGAGCCCAGGGCGGGCAAAGACTTGGTTTGCTTCGAGCCACGAGAAAGAGGGGGGAACGAATTCACTAGTGGTGAAAGACCTGTCGAGGCTTTATCTGAGCCAGGGCCGATGTTCCCAGGCGTTGAAATTGTTAGGGCCAGCTATAGAGTTGGTGCCATACGACTCTGGGCTTCAGGTATACAAAATGCAGGTTTTAGAATGTTTAGATCGAAGCACTGAAGTTTTTGAGAGCTTGAATGAGCAGTTTCTTCAGCAAAATGGTTTGGAGAAGAACCCCTTTCTCGAACTTTATAGGATTAGAAAAATGGTCCGTGATGGACAGCTCGAGGAAGGTCGTTTGAGGCTAAGACAATTGAAAAAAGATCATCCTAAGTTCCCAGACATCTCATACTGGCTGTGGAAGCTAGACCCCCTCGAGGGGCAAATTGATGTCTCTCACGCTCAAAATTACGTAAATCTTTGCCAAAACCTCTCGCTAAGATATAGAACCAAGATGTTTCGCCAAGGCTACGTATGCTCGCAATTGGCAGTGGTTGAGGCTTATTTACAGCCAGATAAATAAGACAGAGGTTTCGTGGTGAAATTCATCGCAGTTTTGATCGGAATAATATGGATCACAGGGTGTGGAGTTAAGGGTGACCCCCTTCCTCCAGAAGATGCTCCGAAGCTTGGGCGAGGTACGCCAACTTATTCTCGTGCTGTAGATGATTTAGAAATTGATAAGCAAAAAATTGAACAAGAATTGCCCGAAGAAGAGGAGCAAGAAAATGAAGAGCTTTAAGGGAATCATTACAGCCTTAGCAACTCCGTTTGTAGATGAAGATCTTGATTTGTTGAGCTTCAAAAAATTGGTGCAGAGCCAGGTGCAAGCCGGGATCAAAAGCTTTGTGGTTAATGGCACAACTGCTGAGAGCCCTTGTTTGGAGAAAGAAGAAGTCAAAAGGTTGATCGATTGCACAGTCGCCGAGACAGATGACGACACAGCGATCATCGTTGGTGTTGGCACAAATAGCACTAAAGCGACAATTGAGAATAGCAAACAAGCTGAAGATTGGGGCGCTGATGCTCTACTGGTCGTTGTGCCTTATTACAATAAGCCAAGCCAAGAGGGCATGTTTGAGCATTTCAAAAAAGTCGCCGAGTCGACCAAGTTGCCAATAATTCTGTACAACGTGCCAGGCAGAACGGTCGTTAGCCTGACCGCCGAGACTACGGCGAGACTCGCTAAAATTGAGAATATCATCGGCATTAAAGAGGCGACTGGAGATCTAGAACTCTACAAACAAATGAGAGAACAAACGCCAGATGATTTTATCATTCTGAGCGGCGATGATGACACTTGGGCTGAGATGTGTGCACAGTCTGGTGACGGGGTGATTTCGGTGATATCGCATGTTCTCGCAAAGCCAATGGTTGAATTCTATGAAGCCGAGCAAAAGACTGTCAGTGATGCGAAGAGTTTCAATGAGACCTACTCCGGTTTGATGAAGTCGATTTATTCTGAGCCTAATCCGATAGGCATAAAAATGGCGCTTCACAAGCAAGGTATTTTTGACTCGCCAGAGTTGCGTTTGCCAATGACCACGATGTCTGGCTCTGGCACAGATCAGGTGGTCGAAGAGATGAAAACTCTGGAGCTATTGTAATGGAAAAGATAGCAGTTATGGGAGCCTCGGGTCGAATGGGCCAAGAGGTCGTTCGTATCTTGCAAAATCACGAGAGCTTGCAGTTCGTTAAGGGTGTTGCCCATGGCTCAACTGATTATGTGGCAAACCCTTCAGATTTAGACCCTGCAGAGGTAGACGCTGTCATTGATTTCTCTTTACCCGACGGCTTCGAGAAGGTTCTTGAGTGGTGTGTAGAGCACTCAAAGCCTCTAGTGAGTGGGACGACGGGCATCACTGATGATCAATTGAATAAGATTAAAGATGCTGCCGAGAAGATTCCGGTGCTGTGGTCGCCAAACATGTCTTTAGGTATTGCCGTTTTGAGAAAAGCTTTGGCTGTTTTTACTAAGGCCAATTGGTTTGATTTTGCTATTGAAGAGTTTCATCACAATAAAAAAGTTGATCGACCAAGTGGCACTGCGATTCACCTACAAAAGGCTCTTGAACACCGAATTGGCCGAGAAGTTACCGAGGTCTCGGCTCTGCGTGGTGGTGGTATTTATGGAGTGCACTCGGTGTTCGCTATGTCTGAAGATGAAGTTCTTGAGTTTAAGCACTCTGCACTGAACAGGTCTGTGTTTGCATCGGGAGCAGTCAAAAGCTGCGAATGGTTATTGGGTCAGAAGAACGGTGTCTATATTTTAGAAGATGTGATCAATGAGCGCATCTAGAAATGCCAATGAGCTTGCATCACACTTAGCACTGGTAGGTCTCAAGTCGTTTTCTAATGACGGAATAGCGCTAATGCGCAAGGTGTTTCAGTCAATCGATGAAGAGTGTGAGGTTATTTCGATCTCATCTGTCTACCGCATCGAAGGCGAGTTGCGCAGCCCTAAGCATGTTCATGATTTAAAACGGGTTTCGAGTTTTGATGGCTTGAGTGTGGTGGCCAAAGTCGAAACTTCTATGGAGCCAGGGCAATTACTTGAGTGGTTGCAAAAGGTTGGTCTCGATCTTGAGACCATGGGCGAGCATAGAAGTCTGAGTCTAAATCTATTGAGTTATGACGATATTACAGTCATGACCTCCTCTTTGACCCTGCCTCACCCAGAGTTTCATTTGAAGCCCGAGAGTCTCTTTCCAGCTGTCGAAATTTGGCCAGAATATCTGCATCCGGTGCTGAAAGAGTCTTTAAACTCGCTTACTAAGCGTTTCGCCAATTTGAGGTGGGGAGAGTTCCATAGCCAGGGCAAAACCTTGCTTGATTTTTCTGAAGCCCAGGCGTAAACCATGCTCACTTGCTGACAATTTAAGCTAGTTATAGCGAGGCCGAAGTTGGTGCTCGCAAGAACCAAAGAGGTGATCTCAATGAAGTTTTTTATCGACAGTGCAGAAATTGAAGATATAAGAGCGGCGAACAAAATGGGCCTAGTGGATGGGGTAACGACGAACCCTTCGCTTATTGCTAAATCTGGTCGAGATCATGCGACTGTAATCAAAGAGATCTGTGCTGAAGTCGCAGGCCCTGTTTCTGCAGAGGTTTTGGCAGTCGATGCTGAAGAAATGGTAGCCGAGGGGCTTGAGTTAGCTAAGATAGCCGAAAATGTTGTGGTTAAGATTCCGATGACGGCTGATGGCCTAGTGGCTGTTCAAAGGTTGTCTTCTGATGGCATTAAAACAAACGTCACCTTGATATTCAGCCCTTTGCAGGCACTATTGGCTGCGAAAGCGGGGGCTACAATGGCTTCGCCTTTTATTGGACGCCTCGACGATATCTCCTCAACAGGAATGGATCTGATTCAACAGATTCGCCAGATTTACGATAACTACTCTTTCAAAACCGAAATCTTGGCAGCTAGTGTGAGACATCCCGTCCATATATTAGAGTCTGCTTTAATTGGTGCTGATATCGTGACTCTGCCTTATAAGGTGCTACCAGGTCTTGCTAAGCATCCCCTTACAGACAAAGGGCTAGAGCAGTTCTTGAAAGATGCTGGCCGATTGCCTTCGTAAGCAGAGTATTAAGTCATTTTCATTTTTCTGCATCTAATGTGTCGCCAATGATAGCCGCCTGATCTTGCCATATGAGCCTAGTTTTGCTCTAGGCAGTTGGCGGTTTTTTTCATTCCAAAGCGCTCGCTTATAGCTCAGAGTTGAGTTAGCCTATTTTTAGATATGAGAATACTAATTTCATTTATTGCTCTTTGTGCTGCTTTACAGTTTTCAGGATGTGCTTCCTGGACGACAGTCCGTATAGGAGATGTCGACAAGCCCCTTTCGACAATTAAAAGAGCTATTAAAAGCTCACTACCTCTTGGGACCAGAACAATGGACCGCGAGGGTAAGAGACTCGAATCACATTATTTTTTGGCAGGTAAGAACAAGTTTTTAAGGCCGATTGAATCAGACACCCGATTCTACGCGGATGTGCTGATCCGTGGCGACCGAAGGCCCTACTCTGTAGAGATCTCAGTTTTCAAGCAGATCAAACAAAGAGCAACATCAGGGGTTGGCAGGTTTGAAACTGTCGACACCGACGAAAGACTTGCTGAATTGATTCGCAAACGCATCGTTGAGCAACTCTCCAAACGTCGCGAAGACCTCAATATTATTGACGATTTTCGGGTATTCTAACTAGACTTAAAGAGTGGGGGCCATTTGTCTGTACAGCGTACGGTCAGTAGCTTCACAAGAAATAGATATAGAGAGAGAACAAAGTTTTGAAAGAGCTTCTAAAAGGTTATCTCAAATCAATTAGCAAGTTTGCTGCACTGACGGCATTCTTTGTTGTTCTTTTTCCGTCAACATTTTTGGAAGTTGATGTTCGAAGTGCTCCTGCCGTTACGATGAGAATACAGATAGATGACTCTAGCCCTGCAATGGTAGCTGTTCGTGAAGTTCAGTATCAAAAGCCTATTACCAGAGGCGAAGAGTTTGACGTTGAAATGAATCTCGAAACAACAAACATGGGTGTAGTCACTTTGAACTCGGGTCAGGGTATGCAAGATCTCTTCGATCAGCCAAACCAATTAGAGCTTCCATCTGGCCCAAGCGACTTGAACCCTTATGATTCAGCTCCTCGACTAAACGGCATTCGCATTTCAGCTGGCGAAGTGGAAGAAGTGGATTTGCCTGTTGAGCTTGAATCTGGCTCTCGGCTTCAACCCGTGCTGCTTGCTTCGGCAAGCATGAGAAACCCCTTAGTTGCTAAGATTGCCACACCATCGTCTAACTTTCTGGCGACAGCCAACTTCGATAAGAATCCGAATAGTTTTGAAAGCAAAGCGGAACGACTCGTAAACGAGGCACTTGAAGAGCAGAGCAAAGATCAAAGGGTGACGATTGCCACTTCATCTGGTCAGCAAATTGTGGTCATGGCACCAAAGCAGCCATCTGAAGCAACAACAATTGCTAGCCAGCCGAACGTAGCTGACAATAAGATCAGCCGAGTGGCTGCAAGCGATTCATCTCTATCAGAACCTGCAGATTCCTGGGGAAGTGTGCTTGAAGAGAAGACGCTTGATACCCCGTATTTGATTTCAGGCCGACTCAAAACGGTTCAAGAGGTTTCTGCTGATTCTAAAATAAGCCTCCTACATATTGTAGATGGGCGAGTGATGTCTGAAGGAACAGTATGGAGCCGAGACTTCAGGTATGAAATCTCAGTCGAGGGATCAGCTGGTTACCTTTTAGCCCAAATTACTGAGCCTGCCGGAGATGTGTTGCAAGAGGGAAAAGTCCGATTGGACACTCTTGAGATTCAAAGCTTAAAGCAAACTCAGATTGCATCTCTATCAATTGCACTTGAGACTCCCGATCGTGATGAAATACGAGTTGTTGTTGAATCAGGCTATTCATTTGCAAACAACAAAATTGGAGTTCCAGGAGCGCAAGTCTTTTTGCAGCCCTTTGGTATCGAGCTAGAAAAAGAAGGCAATCGAGAGTTTATTGAGAAAGAGGTCTTGATAGGTGCTAGAGCTGTAGTCGAG
>JABSOQ010000296.1 GCA_013216195.1 Bdellovibrionales bacterium | reverse complement strand
AGAGCGCTTTTGGCACTAGCGAGCGCACAACAAACTCCATAGGCTCCGACCATTCCCCAGGGACATTTCGGTCATCGTAAGATCTAAGCTGCAGATCGTACTTGCCGTACTCGACAGTGGCCTCCCATTTAGGACTTGCGACATTGTAGGTAACAGGCTTTGCTTTGCTGCCATCGGGAAACTTTTGAATCAGTCGCACTTCGTACCCAGTGGCATCTGGTACTGCGCCCCACTCGAGATCAACAGATCTTTTGTTGTCTGCCAGAGCTGGAGTGGCGATTGTTGCAAAGATCAAAAGAGCAGTTGCCAGGAAGCTGATGCGATATACAGGGTAGACATGAAAAACAGAGAAGCTGTGAGTTCGGGTGCTGTATTGACGTGGTGAGAACAAAAAAACCACGACTTTGCCAAGGCAAAGCAAGAGCCGGAGCAGAAATCCTCTGCTGAAAGCTCTTTCTTGTTGTTTGTTGTTTCTCAATTCGTTCATCAAATAATTACTTCACATTTATCGTTTTGATTGTTGGAGCTTGAATTCCACTTTTCTTTGGCACCTGAAGTTCACGGGCCCTGGTGGGTTCGCCGTCTCGTTGGTACTCATCAACTGCTTTCACCGAGATCTTGTAGTTTCCTGGTCTCATCTTTTTCAGTGAGGCAGTTGTGCGGTCCACAACCCGTTCTTCAATGACCTGCCCACCATCTTCTGTGAGAAGCTGAAATTTGTAGCGAGTTGCGCCTTCAACTTGTTTCCATTTCAGATCAAAGTCACCGCGTTTAGTTGCCTTTAGAATTTCAGGAAGGTCTCTTGAAAACTGTGGTGGAGGTAGAAGATCTTTTTGCGCCACTTTAAAGAGCTTCTTTGAGCTTCGGGCTACGGCTTTTCCTTTGGGTCCTAAACCTTCAACCTCAACCGAGTAGACTCCATCATCTGGTAACAGCACTTGTACAAGAGGGCGATTGACAGCCTGCCACTTGGTGTCGGTGGCCAGCTTGCCCTCGGGGACGATCCGCACCTTCCATTGCTTGACGCTTTTGACGTTTTGCTGCCATTTTGCAAGCAAGCTTGGTTGCTTAGAGACGTAGCCATACTTTGTTGGGTCAGAGCCTCCGACCCATTTTATCTGCGGCATCTCTTCGATGGTGAAGGGGCGATTCTTTGACCATTTTGATGGTTTGTCGTTGTCATCGAGGGAGCGCATGGCCCAGCGGTAGACACCGGGCGGAAGTTCTTCGAGGCGAAGCGGATTGGTGAGAACCTTTTTGTCGAAAACCTTCGCATTTTTGTTGTCGACGATTCTTAAGTTGTAGCCTTTGATTCCTGGCACAGGATCCCAAGAGACGAACAGTCCGTTCTCGATAACCTGTTGATAGGTGAGTCTCTGGTTTGGGGCCGGTGATTTTAACACTGGCGGTATCAGATCTACACCAAGCTGAGAAGTGAAGGGGATCACGGGCGAAGACAGAGGCTCTGTTTTGCCATTGATCTTCATGTAGCCAGTTAGGCGTAAGT
>JABSOQ010000295.1 GCA_013216195.1 Bdellovibrionales bacterium | reverse complement strand
CCGGGCTGTTAACAAAAGAGTATCCACCACAAAGCCAAGACCATTCTTCAACATTCAAGTAAGTCTCATTATCTGTATCGATTGAAATACGAACCGATTCACAATCAAGGCTCAGCCCTTGAGCTGACACTTTGCCAGTGCCCGCAAAGACACCATCGAATGACCCATTGGCCTGTTTGCTTTTTCCGCCGCCACCGTCTGATTCCTCTGGGCAGCCTGTCAATAAACTCGCTGCGACCACAGCCAGTAGTATTCGCTTCATGTTCCCCCCCCTAATGCGGCCTCATGTTCTCATGTCATAGTGGCCAGCATTTTCTAGAGCATTTTGTTTCGAGTACAAAATACTCTAGAAAAAGGCCCTGGCTTTGTTGCCAGGGCATCTTTCGTCAAGACATTAGCTTGATTTCTTTTGCTTAGCCGTCGCCATTTCAATAGCTTTTCGGCAGCGTTCGAATTCTTGGTTCAAGATTCTCAAACCCTTCAGCACAGGGGCCTTCAAGTCTTTGTTTTGCTTGATGAAGCCTTCAAGTTTCTTTTCGTCTGATGCACACTCATTAGGAACCAAGCCCAGAAAGGTTCGGGCAAGGTGCGTGTCTTTGCTGTTATTTAGCTTCAACAATTGGTCGTAAAACTCACCCGAGTAGCGGTTTCGAAGTTCTGTCTGAGTAGACGGAAACAGAGCTCTCACAACAGCCTTGTACTCAGCGAAGCTGTACTTCTGCCCTTTAGCAGTCAGTTTGGTGATCCACTCTTTTTTAGTTTCCCACTTTGGTGAAGAGGCCTTTGCAGAAAGATAAGAGAGTTTGCCCTGGTGTGAGGCGTCTTTCTTTTTCTCTTTTTCTAGCATCTTTGCTGAGTTCGGGAAGTCGAGAGCTGACAATCTCCAGACCATTTGCCATCGATCATCTTGATCAATTTTTAGGCCTCTAAATTTGGTTTTGCCAGCAAGTAGGCCTTGAATCTTTTTGAGGCCACTTTTGGTCTCAAAAAAGCCTTTCACCATAGCGAAGAAAATCTTTTGCTGTTCAGAGCCAGCTTTGGCTTTTCGTAGTCGGCTCCAAACCACATCTTCATAAGATTTTAGAACCTTGTCGAACTCAGCGCTGCCTCCGTCTTTGATGCGGTAAAAGTTCAAGACAGACGGCGATGAAACGCCCCGGCCCTTAAACGAATACAGCATTTGTCTCAAAATAAATGGATCGTTTTCTTTCTTGAGCCCTTCATTAAGAAGCGTCTCAGAAAAGTCTTCGAAGCTTAACTGAGCATGTACCATCATGTCGGCCAATGTGTTCCAGAACATGCGGCGCAAAAGATCGTCTTCAATTTTAGAGATGTTAGCTCTTAAAGAAGACACTGTCTTAGCATCGAGCTCGACTTTCACATAACCATGATCTTCGTAATTCGGGTAAACGACGTCTGGGCAGTCTTTGCCGACAGCCTTGTCTACGTCATGACTCTGGCTGCTAAAGCGAACTTTGAACTTGTCGTTCACAGAGTACTTGTCGCCCTTCAAATTCAGAAATGCAACTTGCAGTGAGTGAGGTCTTCTTACTCTCGGCTCCTCAAGAGACTCTTGAGTCAGTGTGAGCTTGCTAACTTTTCCGGCTTCGCACTGAAAGTTCGCAGTGATGGTGTTGACTCCTGATGTTTGAAGCCACTTAGCTTGCCAATTGAAAAGATCTTGGTCAGAAGCCTCTGACAAAGAGCCCATAAAGTCTTTTAGGGTTGTGTTGCTTTCGGCATACTTTGCGAAATATTTTTGAACGCCCAGCTTGAATTTGTCAGCACCGATGAAGTAGCTCAGTTGCTTCATAGAAGATGCACCCTTGCCGTAGGTGATACCGTCGAAGTTGGCCCAAGCTTGAAGGGTGTCAGG
>JABSOQ010000294.1 GCA_013216195.1 Bdellovibrionales bacterium | reverse complement strand
CCGTTCGGGTGTACTGCTGAGTGCTTCAAGGTTGCACTTGCCAAGCCCTCATTTTCGCCAAGAGTACGAAGCTGTTTAAAGTCTTTGCTGGTTAAGACAACACTTTTACTGGTAGTCAAAATGAAATGCTTTTCTCCAAAGAGTGCTATTTGTTTGATGGAGGTTTCTGGAAAATTACCGTGATAAGATGAAAAGACATCGAAGCTCTTTGCCGACTCATCGCCAACGAATACAATACCGCCAGCAGTGAGGTAGACTGCTCCTTTAGAGTCCTGATACATTGAGTGTACAAGGCCAGCGTAGTACTTTACTCCAGTGGTTGCAGTGGCATCGACTTTGTCTTTGGGTCTTTGTCGAATTACGAAAGGCTCAAATTTGTTTTTTTCAAAATCAAATTTGAGCAGCACCTCCTCAGTTTCAAGAAAAGTATCGTAAGCGTAAACCTGGTCTTGCGGCCCGATATAGAGATGATCATAGCCAAAGTTCCAAGTTGTCTTGGTCACCAGATCGAGAGTCGAGTTCTTTTGTGTCACTTCTCCTTTGATCAGCCCAAGGCCGATGGCGATAAATTGGTCATCTGAAGTTACAACGAGGTCTTTGATCATCTGCGGAGAGGGCATGCCACCTTTGATGTTGTCGCTGAATACAAAGTCTTTAAACTGGCCACCACTCTCAGCAGTTGCTGCTATACCAGAGCCATGAGCAATATAAATACGGCCTTTTGAGTCCTCAACAATCGCATTAATGGTTCCAATGGTATTGACACGGTCACTGCTGCCTTCGATCTCTTCTAGAGAGGGCTCTTTATCTCTTAGATCAGGGTGTATGGCCGGTGACCCAAGGTTGTATCTGGTGCCTTGAAGGGCGACAGTTGTAAAGCTCTCGCCATCTTTTGAAAAGTAGAGCGTCGAATCATCGCTGAGGTAAATATGACCACTTTTGGTAATCAGCAGATTTTTAGTGGTTCGTTCGTTCATCTTAAAAGGAAGCTTTTGAAACGCTTGTATGCTCTCCATGGAAACCTCGGTGTCTTTTGGTTGTTTCTGTATTGTACTTGATGTGTCGAGACATGCAGTTAAGCATAGGAGAATCGATGTAAAAATCAGAGAGTTGCCAATCATGTAAAAGTACCCAATCGCCAATGCCAATCAATTGATGAATAACATGAATCTTAGCTCTCAGAATGACTTGTGTGAAGTAGTTTAAAGCTCAGCTTTCAGCTAGAGGGGGGCTGCATCATTCAAGAAAGCTACAAACCTTGAAATTTCAGTCGAAACTGGCAGCTGACGCCTTGAACTCTAGGGTCAGGTTGGTAACCGTATTTTTCAAACAGAGTAAAGGTCTCAGCATAAATGTTGTTAAGCATGGCCCACCATGCTTCGTGATTGGTTCGCTTTAATGAGGCCAACAGGTTTTGTGTCGCAACAGGCAATCTTTCGACCCAACTTTTGTGAATCAGCTCGAGCCGAGCATTCAATGATTCAGGTCCAGCAAGAGGGCTTGCAAGCAGCTCGAGGTCTCTGTAGTCATTTGCCGAGCCATCAGAGTAAGCTCTTAACTCTGTGAACAGTTGGAAGGCAGCTCTTTTTGTTAGCAGATCGAAGAAGTCGACTTCTGATGCAAAAGGGTTCCATTCCGAATGAACAATTGGCACCGCCTCAGGTAGCATATAATCCGTCATATGAATCACCTCGTGTCTTGAGGTCTCCAAAAACATGGAGTCACTAGCAATCTCGACATAGCGACGAGAGACGGACAGAGTGAAGATAATATCACCACTCGCAATTAGCTGATCAAACTTGGCCATAAGCTCTTCTGGCGACAGATCGGCAACTCCACTGCCAGGTCTTGGCTCAAGATCCATGATCATCAGAGACGCCATAGAATCATTGATGCTCACTTGCCATGA
>JABSOQ010000293.1 GCA_013216195.1 Bdellovibrionales bacterium | reverse complement strand
ATCGGAATAACTCCGATAACCCCTGTGGACTGCCCCCGTCATTACCAGCATAGTTCCCTACAAAACCTCGGGCCCGGCTTACCGGACCCTCAACAAACATAAATATACAAACATAAAGTCCTGCGCGTAATTCGCAATGTTCTTAAAGAAAGAAATAGATCACAAACAGATGCTCACTGATATCACGGTTGTATCTGGGGATATATTGGTTCAAGTATCCAAACTCAATATTTGAGTCAAAAAACTTGCGCCTAAGCCCTAAGAACAAACGGTTCCGGTCGAAGGCCTGCTCACCATTCCAAGAATCGGTCGTTAGGTTAATAAACACTTCGTTCCAAAAAACCACATTATTCGTTTTATCTGATTGGTTTGCACGAAACAGGTAGCGAAAGCGCCCAGCATCATCATCGTTGTCCTCTAAAAACCTGGCTTCGAACCTCACTCGGTGTGAAAGACTGTAGTCTGAAACTTCTCCGTATTTTTGAACATGCTGAAAAGCAAAACGATGCTCATTCAATGTGGCACTTTGAATATAGGCATACAAATACCCGAACTGATGCTTTTCACTGATTTTTTGCAGAATTCCCGTTCGATAAAGAATCTGCCTGGTTCTGCCAATATCAAGACCATATCGAAGCTGAGTTTCGGCCCAAAACGAGTAGTTCTCGTTTAACTTTTTGTTTGTAAACGTTCCCAGCCAAGCCCCCGTTCGCTCATCCGTAGCTCCTTTGTCAGCAAAAGCCTTTACAGAAAATACCAAACACACTACTAAGACCAATCGAGTTATCATGATGCACTCCTCTTTTGCTGATTTAATCGATTTCTTAAATTAAAAAGCTTTGAAAACTTAAAGGCATTGAACTGCTTGATTCGCTTGTCTAGGTCAGAACGGGTCAGCCCATCGGCCTGAAATAGACTGACTTGAAAGTCATGCAGATCTTGATAAAAGGCTGCGTAAGTCTCTATCAGGCCACTGATGACATTCAGACTCGCCGGTTTGCCCAAAACCTCCACAACATGAAAGTTCTGTAGCCCCTGAAGAAGTTCGGAAACATGGCCGGTAACAAAAACCACAGGCTTTTCAAAGCCCATGCAGTACATCTCTTCCATAACATCAAGACCTGTCTTCACTGGCATATTGTAATCAACCAGCAACACATCAGCCCACTGAAAGTCCTCCATCGGGATAGACGAACTATCTGTATAGCCTCTTACATCAAATCTATCTGACAGAGTACTGACATAAGTCGCTAGTAAAGCCTCATCGTCCTCTACACACAAAACCCGAAAACGTACCGCACTAGCTTCTGTCATTGAACCACCTCGCTATTTGTTTTGGATTCAAAATCGCTTGCTGAGCGCCAATCTCTTTGGCTGCTTTTGGCATACCATAAACCACACTGGTGTCTTCATCCTGACAGTAGGTAAAGCCACCTGCATCTTTGATTTCTAGTAACCCTTGTGCCCCATCGCGCCCCATTCCGGTCAAGATACCCGCACCAACTCTGCGGCACTTGTTCTTTGCCAAGCTCTTGAAAGCGAAATCAATATTGGGGCAAAACCCTTTTACCTTCTCGCCATGGACGACCTTTATCTTGAAGCCACCCTCACCTTCAAAAATCATGAAATGATTGTCGCCACACCCAAGGTAAACGGCTTTTTTCTCCATTTGGGTGTCACGCTCAACATGAATGACCTCAAAAGCCGAGTAAGTTGAATTGAGCCTTTTAGCAAATTCTCTGGTGAACTGCCCTGGCATATGAATCATTACGAACACGGGAAAGGGCAGCGGACCGAGCTCTCTCAGTATAGCCTCAAGTGTCTGAACACCACCTGTACTCGTACCAATAAACATAGCCTCAAGATTTTTAACGGGCTTTAGGTTTTTCTTACCTGATATACCCGAATTACCCTGCTCCACGGCCCTAAGG
>JABSOQ010000292.1 GCA_013216195.1 Bdellovibrionales bacterium | reverse complement strand
CGGGAATTCAAAGGGGGGCGCGCCCCTAATTGTTATTTCAGATTCGTCTACTGTTTGAGTGCCCAGTCGAGATACCCTTGGCTGACCTGTTTGCTTTCAAGCACGACAAAGCAAGGAGTTTCGTAGGGGTGCTCTTTCAAAAACTCTTGCTCGAGAGAGTTCAATTTCTCAGGTGTAGTCTTGAAGATAGCAAACACCTCTTCGTCGCAATTTAAACCACCATTCCACATATAAACTGATTTCCCAGCTGGGAATATATTGGCACAGACCAAGAGTTTCTTTCTCAGCATCTTCTCAGCGAGTACTTCTGCTTCTTTTTCATTTTTATGAGTTGTGTAGACTAGACAAAGCTGTGTGTCTTTTTCGAGCATTCATTTCTCCTGTGGGGCCGAATTGGTTGATTCGATATGGGGGTCGGAACGCTGCTGAATTCAAGCCAAGTCTCAGTGTTGAAGCTGTCAGCGTGAAGGCAGTTTCTGCTTTCGCTCTCTCCATTGTTCAAGTGCGAATTGTCTCATGTCGGCAACTGAATCAAACTCATCTACAATTTCTACACCAAGAAGAGTTTCAACAGCATCTTCGAGAGATACGAGCCCAGAGGTACTTCCATACTCGTCGACAACTATAAAGACGTGGTCTTTGCGCTTAATAAACTGGTCAAGAGCCGCGGCGACCGAGATTTCTTCTGGGATGGTGTGAATTGGTGTCATCAGCTCAACAATTTTCAGGTTGTCTAAGTCATGTGAAGAGGCTTCCAAAATTTTGTAACGATGAACCATGCCCTGGATATGATCGAGGTCCTCCTTGAAGATAGGAATTCTTGAAAATCGGATGGGTCTATTCTTGTCCATCACCGATTGAACAGTTTCATGGTCTTCAAATGCCTCCAGCACCGACCTCGGCGTCATGATGTCTTTCACCTTAATGGCATCAAGCATAAGCATGTTTTTGATAACAGTGCTCTCTTTTTGCTTAATCGTACCTTCGCTAGCTCCTAGCTCGGCCGTCATCATCATCTCTTCACGAGTTACGGTGCTCTCCTTGTCGCCAGAGAAGATGGAATACAAGAATTCAGACAACCAAACGAATGGAGTTAACAAAACCACCAAAAACCGGGTCATATAAGCGCATGCAGGGGCTAGTGACTTCCAGTTCGAAGCTCCAATTGTTTTGGGTATAATTTCAGAGAAGATCAATATCACAAGGGTTAGTACCCCAGAGGCCACGGCCAGATACTGGTCTCCATAAACTATTTGGACTTGGGCACCCACACCTGCTGCACCGATGGTGTGCGATACGGTATTCAGGGTCAAAATAGCTGCCAATGGGCGATCAACCTGGTCTTTGAGTTCTTTGAGAATAATGCCGCTTCGCCGGCCCTCTTTAACGGCGACTGCAATATAAGCCGGAGATACCGAAAGGATCACAGATTCCAAGAGAGAACAGACAAAAGAAACAGCAGTTGCCAGAAGGAAATAAAATATCAGCAGGGTCATCTTATGGCTTCACCACAACACGAATCGTCTTCCATAGACATAGAGTCTAACAAATCAGCCAGCCTCAGACAGTAAAAATCTGTGGGTTTACTGCAACTTAATTGTATCTGAGCTAATAGGTGCTCAAAATAAGAGCAATTCAAGTCTGGTGGGGTATTCAGTTGCTGCCATTTGCTTTTGCTGGAACCCGCACTTGGTCCAGTTGAGAAATCAAAGATGTCGCCTTCATGAGACGATTGGGTGGGCCTCTGTGTCTTGATGATCAGGTTGGTTTTGAAGAGACCCTATGATGTCAGGCTTTGTGCCAGGGTGAGCTGAGGCTTTCTCGAATCGCTGCTTCAGAACTTCGCAATTCGGGCCGCATCGGCAATGCCACTTGTTGATGGTTTCATGGGTGATTTGATCTGGCTCAGGGTAGTGCCCAGCACTTGCAGCCTTTATCAAAGAGCCGAAAGGCGAGAAGAAAAGGCCTCTTAAAGAATCGATTTGGTGATCTCGATCATGCTCGAGGGCTCCT
>JABSOQ010000291.1 GCA_013216195.1 Bdellovibrionales bacterium | reverse complement strand
GGCTCTTTGAAAATGAGGCCTTACAAACAGAGCACAATCACGAAATGAAGGGTTTGAGTTCAGCCTGGGGCTTGGACTACGTAAAGGTGAGCTCTAAGGGCTTTGAACATTTCGAATTTGCTGAGCTCCCCAAGCGCTGCCTGGTCGAGTTTTTGCCAGATCTTGAGGCTTCAGACGAAGCTTGGAAGTCTCTGAAGGCACTGTATGCCTAATGCGTTGGTTTGTTTGCATGGTTTCGCTGGTGCGCCAGGCGACTTTGCGCCTCTGATTGAACGTATTCAAGTTCGCTTACCGAAATATCAAGTTTTGTCGCTCGACCTTTACACTCAAGAGAGCTTGACCCCTGATCACTCTATTGCAGATTGGTGCGCAAATTTCGAAAGCTGGTTAATTCAAAAGAGTTTTGAGTCTGTGCATGTGGTGGGTTACTCAATGGGGGGTAGACTCGCTGTGAACTGGCTTCTCACTCGGCCTCTAACCTGCCATAGAAAGGTGATGGCCCTATCGGCTCGGCCAGGTATCTGGGAGCCTGAAGCTGTGTCGAGTCGACTTCGGTTTGATCAGCAATGGGCTGAAAGGTTTCGTGAATTGGATTTAACTGAGCTGAATCGGTTGTGGCAAGAGTTGCCGATTTTTAGACAATCGAGGGCAAAGGCCTTGAGAGCTGATGTGAATCTCGAATTAATGGCCCTGTGTTTTGAGAATTGGTCGCCGAGACTTCATACCTTTGAAATGCATAGGCTTCAGGCCTATCAGGCGAATGTCAGTTGGGTTTTTGGTGGTCAAGATACTAGCTACCAAGAAGTCGCTGATCGCTTGAGTAAAATGGGCGCAACAGTTGAAAACATTGAAGAAGGTGGGCACAGACTGCTTCTTGACGCGCCCGACGCTTTGTCAGATTTGATTGTCAAACAGCTAGCTGGTAGTGAGATTTGAATAGATGCGTGTCGTGATGAGTTGTGTTGTTAGAAACTGATTGCGAGCCCCTGAATTGGAGACTAAATGAGTTCATCAACTTTTCAGAACTGGGTAATGGCCGCAAGGCCAAAAACTCTTGTGGCGGGTGCAGCTCCAATAGCTGTTGCCACTGCTCTGACTTACTTGAATGGCTTTCCCATTCTTTGGTGGGTCACGGCTTGTGCCCTGGCTTGTACACTTGCACTGCAAATTGCGACCAACTTTTTTAACGATGCCATCGATTTCGTAAAGGGCGCTGATACTGAGAGTCGGCTCGGACCCACTCGTGTCACCGCGTCTGGAGCCTTCTCAGGTAAGACTGTCATGATTGTAGCCTGTGTGGCTTTGCTGTTGGCAGCAGCTACCGGTTTACCCCTGTTGTTTAAAGGCGGTATACCCTTTGTTGTTTTGGGGGCGGCCTCTTTGTTTTTAGCTTATTCTTACACTGGCGGGCCGTTTCCACTGGCCTATCTCGGGTTGGGTGAGGTTTTTGTGATTTTATTCTTTGGGTTGGTGGCGGTGGCAGGCACTCATTACTTGCATATTGATTCGTTGAAAACCGATGCGATTGTACTTGGATTGCAGCAAGGCTTCTTTGCGACAGTGTTGATCGTAGTGAACAACGCTCGCGATATCGAAGGTGATCGTGCTGTCGGCAAAATGACTCTTGCCGCGAGATTTGGTTTGACCTTTGCTAAAGCAGAAGTGGTGGCACTCTACCTTTCGGCTCTAGCTCTTAATCTGCATTGGTATTTTGCAGGCTGGGCAACAGTAAGCGTGTTTGCGAGTCTAAGTGTGTTGCCAGCTAGCCTTGTTGTTTTTAAGTTGCTCCCTCTTCAACCATCTGAAGAGTTCAATCGCATCTTGGCATTGGCGGGTGTGACTCAGTTAATATTCGCTGTTTGTTTTTGTTTAGGAGTTGCATTTGAAACTGTTCTATAGCGAATACGACATCCCGAGTTTGTTTGAGTTGAATGCGAAGGTGGGCAAGGCAAACCTAAAGGGGTGTTTGATCAAATTGCAAACTGCGGATGGCTCTGCTGGCTATGCCGATTTGAGGCC
>JABSOQ010000290.1 GCA_013216195.1 Bdellovibrionales bacterium | reverse complement strand
TCGAACAAAGTGGCTTGTGCTCTGGTGGCGCTCCCACTGGGGAGCTCGCTGCGCAGTGCCCGCGCGCTGGTTTCAATGTGAACTCTTGTAGCCTAGAGAGCGCTCTCAAACCAGGCTTTCAAGTTGAGTACTCTCGAGAGGCTCAACCTATAGAGACCACAAGACTTTTGAACGACGTTGAGCCAAAGGCAGCGCAAGTTGCAGAGGCTCTTAATGAAAAACTCAATGAAGGCTACTTCTTGGCGAGCTTTGTTGTGCCCCCTGGCGATGAGACTTGTGAGCCTGAGAGTGACTACATTGACCCGGCAAACACTTACAAAGCGCTTCACGATGCGATCGGCGATCAAAATGGCAGGCTCTACCCGATCTGCCTCAGTGATTACTCTCCGGCACTTGATTTCTCACTTGACCTTATTGTTAGAACTGTCAAACAGAGCTACATCCTAGATCTCGACCCTAACCGTGAATTCATCTGGAAGCTGTTTGTGTTTTATAAAGATGGTTCAAGAGAGCTTCTCGACAAGAGCCTCTATTCACTGAACCAGAGGTTGCTAACCTTCTCAGAGGAAGTTGACCTCTCGTTAGTAGATGATCTGCAAATAGAGATCGTAACTGAGAACACAGAATAAAGAAGGAGTCGGGCTACGTTGCATCACGGAAAGATACCGTTCTCAACGTAGCTCAAAGCAATCTTCTCTATAGCGACTTGGAAGGCGGCAGTTCTCAAATCAACTTTGTAACCAGAGTCAGCCACAACCTTATGAATATCTTCTAAGCCCTTTGCCATAGTTTCTTCTAGACCTGAATGAACCAGGTCAACCTCGTCTCCGCCTATGGCCATGCCTTCAAGTTGTTTCTTGTCGACGACATGAGATACTAGATCAACCATCTTTGAGAAATTTCTCTGATCGTATCTTTTCTCCATTCGGCCGAATCGAATGTGAGCCAAGTTTTTGATCCACTCGAAATAAGAGACTGTTACCCCACCTGCATTCAGGTAGATGTCAGGCATAATCAAAACACCTTTTTCAAAAAGCCTCTCGCTCGCCTCATATGTGACTGGCCCATTTGCAGCTTCTGCAATGACTTTGGCTTTCACGACCTGCCAGTTGTCTTTGGTGATTTGAGCCTCCAAAGCCGCAGGAATAAAAATGTCGACCTCGAGCCCGAATACGGCTTGGTTATCTTTGACAAAATCACATCCCGGAAAGCCTTCGATGCTTCGATTTTCATTTCGGTAAGATTGAAGTGCCTCGACGTCGATACCATCAGAACTTGTTACCATGCCTTCATACTCAGAAACTGCGACAATCTTGCAACCCATCTCGCTTAAAAACTTAACCGAGTGGTACCCAACATTTCCAAAACCTTGAAGCGATACGGTTTTACCCTCTAGCCCTGAAGTCAGGTTGTAATGCTTAAGCAAACTCTCTGTAGCGAACAGCTCACGCAAGGCAAAGGCCGCCCCCAAGCCTGTGGCCTCAGTTCTGCCTCTGATTCCCCCTTGGGTCACTGGTTTACCGGTAACACAACCTGCGGCATTCAAATCACTGGTTAGACTTTTGTAAGTATCGGCTATCCACGCCATTTCTTTTTGACCTGAGCCATAATCGGGAGCTGGCACGTCGATGCCTGGGCCAATAAAGTTCTTATTGTGAAGTTCAAATGTGAGCCGCCTAACAATTCTTTCAAGCTCAGACTCAGAGTACTTCTTTGGGTCGATGCGAACTGCACCTTTACCACCTCCAAAAGGCACATCGACCAGTGCACATTTGTAACTCATAAGCGCTGCTAAAGCCTTAACCTCGTCTTCGTTAGCAATTGGCGCGAACCTAATACCACCTTTACAGGGTGTTCTATGATGACTGTGCTGAGCTCGCCAAGCTTCAATGACTTCGATTGAACCATCGTCTTTTTTAATGGGAAAATTAAAGTGCACAATGGCATTGTTCTGCTTAATCAACTCAAGAATGTCAGGAGAGATGTTCGTGTTCTGAGCTGCTTTGTCGAAACTCAGCTCGACCTGTTTAAAGAATTGAGATGC
>JABSOQ010000289.1 GCA_013216195.1 Bdellovibrionales bacterium | reverse complement strand
GTGCGGGGCCCCGGTACTTAGCGTCCATCTCCCGTGCAAGGCCAACCAATCGGTTGGTCTCTCCAGACATTGCGCTAGCCACCACAATTGGCTTTTGCCCTTCGCTAATATCTTCACAAATTCTCTGGGCAACAGCCTCGATTCGCTCGATTGAGCCCACCGACGTTCCACCAAATTTTTTCACGTGCACATTGTCATTTGCCATGCTTGATGGATACACAATGAAGCTCCGCATGAAAAGGAAAACTTACTGTTTTTTCTCAGGTTCTCGGCCTGTTTGCGATCTTGACCCAACGCCAGCTTTGCGGTTTTATAGCGCCATTCTAAAGCCAACCCTCTAGCTCCTAGGAGTGCTCAATTTATGGAAAGCTTCGTTCTTGGTCATACGCCAAATAAGCTGCCTATTTTCGCCCACCGTTTTGGTCTCATACTGGGCGGCGTGCACGGAGATGAGATTGAAGGGGTTTGGGCCGCTCACAGCTTACTAGATCGTTTTAAGACCAATTTTAGCTACAAACTTCAGTTAACGATTTGCCCAATGTTTAACTTAGAGGGCGTGCTCAACAAATCTCGAAAGAACCCAAATGGCGTAGACTTGAATCGCAACCTACCCACCAATGACTGGACAGCCAATGTTGCCGAAGAGCGCTACATGCCAGGGCCAGAGGCCAACAGCGAACCGGAAAACCAAGGCTTGGTGAATTGGCTCACCGAGCACCAGCCAGCCCTCGTCATTAGCCTTCACTCTTGGAAACCTATGCTTAACACTAACGGCAATTGTAAGGCTGAGGCTGAGGTGATTGAGAAGATCACAGGTTATGAAATCAAAGAATCTATCGGCTACCCCACCCCAGGATGCCTCGGCACATACAGTGGTCTTGAACGTGATATGCCGACGATCACCTACGAGCTTGAGAGAGGCATGAGTATTGAGCCGATCATCAAAACCCACACCCCAGCAATCTTAGAGAGCTTAAAAGCTACAGAAAAGAGAAGGTAAATAATATGAGTGACTTAAAATCAAAAATTGAAGAACTTTGGCAGAGCAAAGCCAACCTAGATTTCAAAAACCTCGACCCCGCTGCTGATCAAGCTATTGAAGAGGCAATCGATGGGCTCAACAACGGAAGCCTTCGCGTTTGCGAAAAGACATCTGGCGAATGGTCTGTAAATCAGTGGCTTAAGCAGTCGATCCTTCTGTATTTTCAAAAGTCTCAAATGGATGTCATCTCAGCAGGCGACCTGAAGTTCTTTGACAAAATCCCACTTAAAACCTGGAGCGCTGAAGACGGCGTGCGAGCTGTTCCACACGCTCTTGCAAGACGCGGATCATTTGTAGAGAAGGGTGCCATTTTAATGCCGAGCTACGTGAACATCGGAGCCTACGTCGCGACTGGCTCTATGGTTGACACCTGGGCCACAGTGGGCTCTTGCGCGCAGATTGGCAAAAATGTTCACCTATCTGGCGGTGTCGGCATTGGTGGCGTACTGGAGCCGATTCAGGCCACACCAGTCATCATTGAAGACAACGTTTTTGTAGGAAGCCGCTGTATCGTAGTCGAAGGAGCTGTCATCGAAGAAGGAGCTGTTCTCGGAGCTGGGGTAACCATCACAGCTTCAACACCAATTTTGGATGTAACAGGCTCTGAGGTTACAACTACCAAAGGCCGAGTGCCAGCAAACTCAGTTGTGATCCCTGGCACTAGAATGAAATCATTCCCTGCCGGAGACTTTGGTACACCTTGCGCTCTTATCATTGGCCAAAGAAGCACTAAAACTGATGAGAAAACATCGCTTACAGATGCTCTCAGAGATTACGAAGTTTCAGTCTAAATGATGACGATGCTGACCTCTCGGGCCGAATCGCCTGAGAGGCCCCGGCCTAACACGAAACAAATCAGCATACTGACAGATGCCTCACTTTAATTAATAGCGAATAAGGTTGTTGCCGAGACGACTCAACTTTGCTTTAGAATTTCAGCTGGTGAGCGACCTGATAACTTTCGAACGGGCCACCCTGTTCCGAACCAAGCCAAAATCAACGACACA
>JABSOQ010000029.1 GCA_013216195.1 Bdellovibrionales bacterium | reverse complement strand
AAAGTGTGAAACGAAGGGAACATAGACGGCCTGGTCTATAAGACCACGCTCTACAGAGAGAGCTGCTAAATTCACTGATTCTTCGGTGTTCAAGGCAAAACTTATTGAATAGTACAAAGTCCTATCATTGTCGTGTTCTAGGCCTACTTCGAAGAGCCTGGCCCTTTCATTTGGATCAGAAATCTGAAACAACGGAATGTACTGCGCAGGCACATAATCTGTTGAAAGAACTATCTCAGCCAGCAGAACTCGAATCTCTTCGTTCGGCACAGTATAGGCCCGAAAGTCGCGTGCAAATTTGAAAGGTTGCTTTAGTGCCTCTTGCACGTGGCTACTAAAGCCTCCGAGATGAGCATGGCAAGCGCCGGTTATATCTTCAGACGATGTCCAGCCAAGTTCGGCTGCGCGCTGACGGAACCAGTCTGCCTCATCTGCGTTAGCATCACTCCAATTGAGAGTTATCAAGGCCACAAGCCCAACGATAGCTATTGCCAATTTCTTCATAGAGTTTCCTTTTGCATATCTTCTGAGAGCACCTTGTCTCAACCTTCAGAACCCATCAATGCCATTGAAAATCATTTATTGAGCATTTAACTTTTTTCTTAGGAGATCCTTGTCGAGCGAAGGTGGCTCGTTACTGGTCGAACATAAGACCAATGCATCCTGGAACCATTAGATTTCTAAAGCGCAAACAAGCTTACTAGTCATGAAGTATTTACCTTGAGAATTCTATTCGAACTTATCTTTGAAAGCCCAACCTTAATATTAGCGGTATAAACTTAGAGGAGCCTGGTCTTTAGAATTCACCAACTGGTTGCCCAGGGGTTTGTGAGTAGTAGGCAATCCAGTAGCGCATTAGCGATTCAATCAACTGCCTAGCTTTTGTGGTGTGCGAGCCGGCGCCCCGTTTTTCAACCAGTACAGAAAAGTAGTATTTCTTTAAAACTCCGTTTCTTCGGGCATAGAAGTAGCCAGCCAAATTAGAATTTGGCCGTAGGGTGCCAGTTTTCGCAAATATTTGGCCTGTGCTCTCACGATTGCGATTTCTCCAGGTCCCGTCCACACCGGCTATTGAGAGCAACCTCTCAAAAGATTGACCTCCATAAGCTTGCCCTCTTGAATCTGCCCATTCTAGCATTGAGGCAATCTGAACAGAGTTCATAAAATTGCGGTAATCACAGCCAGCCCCGTCGTTCAAGGAGGCCTCTGACCAGTCTGTGTTTGGCATTTGATCAAACACCCACTCTTGACCAATCTTTGCTGCCCGAAAATCATTCTCAAAAGCTGAAGGGCAACTTGCAGCCTGAGAGTAGCTAGCGCCAGTGGTCACATGCCCACCAATAGCTCTGCCGACAAGCCGAATGTAGCGAGAAGCTTCACCGTTATGGCTATTCTTAAGCATTCGAGTCACACTGCTCACATTCACGTTTCTAACACGCTCTAAGGCAGCTAGGGCTGTAGGAATCTTTGACACTGAGGCCAAGCGTCTTGGCACTTCGGCAAGGTAGCTTCGCATGACCAAAGATCTTTCAGCATCTACTACGATAAAACTCAATTTGTATCGCTCACCATTGTGCAAGTCATCTACGAGCTCCAACTCTCTTGCCGAGAGTTGATCGGCGGCACGAAACTCTGGGTCAGACTCTTCGACCTCTACTGACTCATTCTCTGATTGTTCTTTTTCGGCCTCTTCTGCAGCAATCTCATCTGCAACGGCTTCTTGCTCCTGCTCGGTCTCATTCACATCAACAGCAACAACCCCGTCACCCTCTGGAGAAAGGCCTTTAAAGATGCCATGTGAAGGGGCCGAGCAAGCCGCTGCAAACAAGACACTCAATACAGCAAAGCAAAGTCTGGCTAAGGTTTGGTTGGCTAAGATCATACTTAATGATCGGGCCAAACCGACCACAACTCAAAAGATCGAAAAACTGACCAAATATTTTTGGCCAAACAGCCTGAAAACCAGCACCAAAGGCCATTTGCAGAGACTGGCTTTCTCACCGCAAGTTTAGAAACTGTTAAGAGCCTTAGTTTCGACCTAAAGAAAAGGCCAGCTAAGCTGGCCTCGTCTAAATTCTAGTCAATTTAGGCAGATTCCCTATTCATGACCAATAAACCTAAATTAAATCCAAGAAATCAGAGCTCTATAAGAGGTGTTTGCCAAAGAATTCTTCCATCTTAGAGTACATCTCCATTTTGTTTTCTTCGTTTCTGAAACCGTGCCCCTCATTGTCTTTCACGATGTAGGGAACGTCTATCCCTCGTTTTTTCAGAGCTTCTACGATCTGGTCTGATTCAGACTTCTTTACTCGTGGGTCTTTAGCCCCTTGCACCACCATTAAAGGAGCGGTGATTTTGTCGGCGTGAAATACCGGCGACACCTCTGTTAGCAGAGCTTTGTCATTCTTAGGATGGCCGACCATCTCATAAAACATCTCTCGATATTGCTCCCAATATGGAGGAATTGTCTCCATTAATGTGAAGATGTTTGAAACACCCACATAGTCGACACCACAAGCATAAACGTCTGGAGTGAAGGCAAGCCCAGCCAGCACTGCGTAGCCACCGTAACTGCCGCCATAAATCCCAACGCGGTCCTTATCTGCCACCCCTTGCTCTACCAAGTAATTCACGCCATCGGTAATGTCGTTCTGCATCTCTTTGCCCCACTTCTTGAACGAGGCCTCCCAAAACTTTCTGCCGTATCCAGTTGACCCGCGAAAGTTCATCTGCAGCACAGCATAGCCTCGGTTTGCCAAGAACTGAATGTCTGGGCGGTAACCCCAAACATCTCTCGCCCAAGGGCCACCGTGAGGCAAAACTACTGTTGGTAACTTTTTGGCATTCTCCATACCATTTGGCAAAGTGAGGTATCCATTTATCATCAAGCCATCACGAGACTTGTATTGGATAGGCTTCATTGCCGCCATCTTCTTAGTGTCTAACCAGGGGCTAAGCTCACCTAGTGGGCTCAACACTTTAGTACTCGAATTGTAAAGGTAATATGCACCCTGACTTTTATCGCTATAAGTGCGGACTATGTGCGTAGTCTCAGCTGTGTCACTTGAGCCTAAGACAACTTCAAAGCCTGGTAGTTTTGAGCGCAGATCCTCATAAATAGCTTTAGTCTCATTATCGAAAAAATTCAGCTCGCGCTTCCAGGTAACAAAGCTTGCATGAGTCAGTACCTTTCGCTTCTTAGAGTAATCAAGGGATGTTACGTCAACATCATCACGCTTGTAGAGAACGGAGGTTTCTTTTTTCGTCTTAGGATCAAAAACAACAATTGCCGATTTGTCTCTCTTCATATTTGAAGACATGTACAGTCTTTTGTTGTCAAAAGTGAAAAATAGCGGGCTCAAACTCGTTTTGAAGTTTGTCGTGATCAGATTTTTAAACTTCTGACCCTCTTTATCTCTGTAGAAAATTGATGTGTTCACACCATCTGTGACTGTGGCGACCCTGAGCTTGCCATTGTGGTCAGTTAGCCAACCCGAATAGTTTCCTGGGTTTTGGGCAATCATCTTCAACTCACCAGTCTTAATATTCAAGCGGTAGGCATCAAACACCTTTTTGTCACGCTTGTTCATGCTAATAATCATGTGCTCAGAATCAATCTTATCAAGATCATCAATGACTCTTGCCCGGGTTTCTTTAAATGGCGTCAAATCTCTTTCACCAGTTCCATCAACACCCACCCTAAAAAGGTGAAAGTTCTCATCGCCGCCAAAGTCTCGAACAAAAATAATTGTGCTATTCTCCTTCCAGAAGAATCCCGCAATATCTCTGTCTGTCTGATTCGTAAGTCTCTTAACTGAGTTGCCCTCGCCGACCTTCTGCACAAAAACATTCATGCGGCTTTTGAAGGGCTTGAGATAGGCCAGATACTCACCATTTGGAGAGATCGAAAAAGATCTAACTTCAGGGTTTTTAAAAAAGTCTTCTATTGGAATTCGACCAGCTTGAGTGCCACCCATTTTTGTAGTCGCACAGCCAACAACAAAGCTTGCAGTTATCAAAACCGACAATAGTAATCTCACCTAGAAACCTCCCATAAAGTGAAGGCATCAAGTGTGCATTTTTGGCCTTGCGAAGTCATCTATTTTGCTATCAGAACGCCTATTAGCAGAATATCACCGCAACGCTTCACCCACCCTTAAAGCCCTATCGCTCCAATTTGAAGTTCTGGGCTAGGCCCACCTGAGCCAGAATGAGTGTTTATAAGCATGGCGTACATAACAGTATAGTTTTCTATGTTGAATCTTGAGTAGATTGGGCTCTTTGCTTAGACCGCAGGGGCCATCTACAGCTGTTCGCAGAAAGTCAAAAAGACCCTGCTTCTGTATCCAAGGACGCCACCAGACAACTTATCAAAGCAAGACAGGCCTTGCTGTTCAATCTCATCGACCATCTCCTGCGGCAAATCTGCCTCAGTTTTTGAGAGGTTCATGGGATAGCTGTGATAGTGGTCGTGATGAACCAACTGTACAAAGGAGCGATCTGTTAGCCGGCCGATAGTTAATCCTCCAACGATAGGGAGCTGAACGATCAAGTCGCCAATGTCGACATCGAGAGGATGCTCGTCGCTTGCCGCTCTTCGCTCTCTGATCTTAGAAAGAACCTCGTCTACCTTTGTGCTTTCATAGAAGAAAAACGTAGCTTCCTCATTGTGGTATTCGAGAGTTTCCACGTAGTTTTGATCACCTTCCTCCACCATTACCAGCAGAATGGGCTTTGCTGACTCTCCCTCTTCAAAAGCAAGAAGAGCATCTCCGGGAGTCGTTTGAGCTGAAACACCGAAAGAAATTGAAATCAGACACAGACAGATCACATATCTTAAAACCGGCACCACGAAAATCTCCTTTGCAATGGAAGCACTTTACTGCGCGTAGAACAGACCTCAATCTAATTCGGGCGAACCTATAAAAAACACGTAATTGGCCAAAATCCAGTACACTTACTAGCGCCCAGCTAGGGTGAGGCTCAAGTATGCCTGTCGCTAACTTGAGTTTTGAGTAAAGAACCCATAACATTTTGAAAGAAAGTAAAAGAAGGTGGGTTTTGTGGCGATTTTGAACTGGCCGTTCAGTGATCTTAAGACAAACAAAAAGCTTATAAGCATGCTGAAAAAGCCAATTTGGATCGAAATGAGCAAGGGTGAGTTGGTGATCAAGCCGGATCTGCTTTCGATAGGGTTTTTCTCTGATGATTCTACTCCTGGTGGTGCCATATTTCGTGGGGGCGATTGGATCTTTAACGCAGGCGCAGGCCTTTTTTACACAGATCTAAACAGCGCCCCATCCGTCTCCAGTAGTAGATTCGGGTTCCGCTGCCGTTATGTCCCCTAACTCTTAGTTATTTTGCTGGGACCACTTGAGCTTCTATTGTGCGAATAATCTAGCTACTTCTAAAGTACTTATCTAGAGGATGCTTTATCGCCTGAGAAAAGAAAACCCCACTTAGCTAAAAGTGGGGTCCAATTTGAATAGAATTTCAGCTCAATAAGCGAGCTTTTTCAAGCAAGCAGTCAGTCAGTCTCTTTGAACACTTAGCTCTGGGAAATTCTCAAATGACATCTGTTTTTCAACAGGCTCTGCCCCGGCCTTTTTGAACAGATAACCAACAACCAGATTTCTCTCGATAAACAGTGTCTCTACCTCAGTAACCAAATCGGCTTCTTTGTCGAATAGGCAATAGAACCTGCCATCTTTTTCTACCAGGCGCTCGGCGAAGCGACCGACCTGATGGGCATGTGGCTGATCAAGACCTGATGACCAGAGCATCTTTGAGGCACTTCGCTGCCTAAGACAGGCGATCGCTCCTTCTGCCGGAGGAGCTGAGCCCTCAGCAACAGAGATAACTTCGTTTCTCTGCGAAACAGTAACTGGAAGGCTCATGTTTTCTATTGAAGTAAATAGATATCCGACTGCTAGATCTTAGGCCTTGAAGTTCTTCTTTTGCTCTCCGTAGGCACAGAAATGAACGCCGTCCATTTCTACAACTACTCTTTTACTGTTACTCAAGAGCGATTGATGAGAAGTCATCTGACTCTTGTTCATATCACTCTTTGTGAGGCAGCCAACAAGCTTCGACTCCCAAGGATTAACAAAAGGAGCCTCTGTGCCGAGCTCTACCTCAAACAAGTTTGGTGGCAGAGTTGGGAGCGTAAAATTAAGAGCTGAAGAGTTCATTGCCAAGGGCTCAGAGCAAAGCTCAAGATCTTCACCTCTAAGCTTCGTGATTGAACACACTCTGAGCCTTTGAGTCGACAGCCACGGCACACTCTCTCTGGTGGTCGCAAGCTCACAACTACCCTCGAACATAACGCCAACAGTCTCGGTGCTAAAGCAAGGGGTGAATTTACCATTGCTGGTCTCATAATCCACTCGGTAGCTCTTTGCCTCTGCTTGAGCCGACCACTGCAAAAACACACCTTGTTCTTTAGCAAAACTAGGAACACTAAAGTCAGAGCTCTGTATTGGATAGAACTCAGTACAACCACTCGGAGTAGAGGCATCAAAGGCTCCCTGGTAGCAAACTTGAATCTCGTAGGTTGAGTCGAATGGGTAACTAGCAAGCACGCCCGAAGCACTGCAGCTACCACCAAGCAAGATCTTTGCGTCAAAATGCGGTGATCCGGTGTAAACTCCTGAGAATATCGCAACCGAAAGTTGTGGACCGATTCGGTAGAGGTCGGCATCACACAACTGAGCTGATGATGAGCCCGCAGGCCGAATGTAAGAATCGAGTTTGTTATACCGATCTGCATTTAGCTCTAAACTCAGTTTTACCTGCTTTTTGTTAGGAGCTTGAGCCAATCTGACAAATGAACTGTCGATGTTTGCTGGATTCGTACACACCCACTCACCAGGGGCTATACCAGATACACTAGTGTAAACGCTTGGCACACGGCCACAAATTCGCACCTGGGTCGAAGCCGCCAAGGCATGACGGCTACTGTTTGAACAAGAGCCATCCCACTCGTCTGAGTAAATCCAACCATCACTCATGAGGCCACCTGAAAGCATGTTCTGCATAAGCCACATGCCATCATTGTTCATGCTCTTACACTTTGAGAACTGACCCTCTTCGCCTCTCACCTCAATTTGCAGGTCAGCTGTGGCATACTCGCTCTTCCAAGCGAGAGTGACTTTTTGGCTAGACTCTTGATCTTCGATCAGCTTGATATCGCGCTCAAAAATTGAGTCGACTGCACCTGAGCTCATGAGATAAGAGTGAGCAATGTGATCTGTATCAAACCTTTGCTCTTCGTCAATTCTAAAACAGTACCGCAGACCTTTCTTAATTACTATGATATCCCCGAAGACTCCCTTTTTTAGGTAAGAGTAGGGACCATGCTCGGGTATCTCAATGGCCTTCCTCGGGTAACATTTTGAAACTCTAAAGCCAGCCAAAATGGGTGAGGTATAAGGATTCGCCGCAATCACAGTTGTAACATCGTCACCAAGATATCGGCTTGGGCTCATAAATGGCATCGAGTGCCTTGGAATCGACAAGAACTCCGACTTCATCACTACATCATTTCGCGGATTGGTGGTAGCTGTAGCCTGATAAGTTGCTCTCACCTCGGGCTTTTCAGTCCAGACAATTTTGCGAAAGTCACAGCTTACAGATTTAGGTCTCACTCTTCGGTGCTCAGGGTGCGGCTGAGACGAGTAGAAAAAGTACTCACCTGAAATGGCATCCGGCAAAAGTTCGCTCAACTCAGAGCAAGTTCTAAGTCTTTCGTTGTGAATGAGTCTTTGAGTGAGGTCATTCGCCTTTCTCTCAACTCGAATTTCAGCTTTTCGAATAGAATTCGCCCCTGACTTTCTATCGTGAATCGTTTTGTAGTTTTCAAACAGGCCAACTAGCGACTCAAGTGTGTGTCTTGATCTTTTTGCTCTTTCAGAATCGGGGCTACACTGTGCTCTCTCTGGAGTGACCCAGTTGTGTCTGCTCCTTAAACTTGAAATGTCAGTAAGACTCGCAATTGAAATACCAGTCGTGTTGGGTCTGCAGAATGGAGCTCTTGCAGGATCTTCACCCCAAAACTTGTCATTTGCCATGGCATCAAGCGTGCCTCTGTCGGCGAAGAACTTGACCTCGAAACGCCCAGAGCAGCCATCTGTCGTCCACACACCGTTTGTCGTGAAACCATAGTTCTCACCGTAGACACAGGCCACACTTCCCAAATCGGCCTTCAGCACTGGAGGTACGATTAGCCCCCTTGGCTCGCATTGGTTCGGCTGATCTGGAGTGCTCTTACAAATGATGACCTCAGACTGAACTCTGAACAGTTCACACGAGCCCGTGTCAGCGCAAGACCCGGGCTGATCAATCGCACCAATGTATACAGACAAAGTCAGCTCACCTTCACTTACCTGGCAGCTCCAAAGCTGCATTTGATTGTCATCATCGGCTAGAACGTATTTGCCCGAGACCATATAGGGGTCAGCTTCAAGCAGGGCTTCACAACTATGCAGGTTTTGAACTAAGGCCAACCCATTTGAAATGCGCCGCTTTTCATTGCTTAAAAACTGTTTTACAGAATCAGAGCCTTCCTGTTCGCGAATTATATCTGAAAGCTCAAGCGACAGAGATCTCACGTCTTCACGTAGCTATTCTGAGTCTCGACCTGCCAGACTAGCGGTGCCCGCCTCGGCCCCACCACCTACTCCTACAGGATCAACCGAACCGACTTCAGCTGCAGGCGCTCCGAACGGACTTGAAAATTGAACCGCTGAATCACCTAGCCTTCCCATTGCGTAAGCTTCGAGAGTCAAAGCCGCCTCTTCAACTAAGGGGTCATTCATTAAAGCTTGAGAAATTCTTTCTGCAACTTCATCAGTTACACCAAGATTCACCATTACTCGATCTTTCATCGCATCTGGAGTTTGCCTCGCATGAGAATGAATTTCAGTGATGTGGCCCGTGTATCCATCGAGATTGTAAGTGACTCCGTCTACTTCGACCTTTCTGATACGATCGTTTGCAGTCAGAGCCGCTCTCTCTGCGGCATGGGCCTCGTCGAGTTGAGCGTTTAATTCACCCCTCTCTTCGGCCGACAAATCCTCGCTACCGAGCCTTCTTTTCATCTGCCGAGCCCTTACTCTCGCATCATTCAACGCAGCTGTTCTCCCCGCATGACTCAGTTCGTGCCGCACAACCTCACCAATGGTGAAGTCTGTGTTGCTATAGGTGGTCGGAATTGCAGTGATACCGCCGAGCGCAAAGTTGGAGAAGATATCTGCGTTGAAAGCAAGCACTCTCCCCCCTCTGTTGCTTCTTCCCCCAAGGTTGTTGATTAAACTTGTTGCTAGCTGGGCTATCGCTGGCTGCGGGCCAGTTACAGCGATGGTGTTGTTTAGTCCAAATATTTCTGTATTGTTGAGGTCATAGCCTCGCAATGACTGCACTGCTGGATCGCCTGGCAGACCTAGATTTGCGTAGTGCCCCTCGCGGTAAAGCTCATCAAGCTCATTCATCACCTCAATCTTTTTTTGATCTTCAGGGTCTCTACCTGGGCCGGGAATGCTTTGTTTTTCGTCTAGAAAGGCCGCTTCATACGCCTCATTTGAAGATGATGTGTTCACAGCCGCGTTTTGAACAGCCCTGCTCATAGGCCCTGAAGGCACCAATCTGTCTTCAGGTGCCACTCGAGGGTTTTCTATTTTTGGTTGGCCCTGATAGTTGCCTTGGGCATCAAAAGAGTAACTTACAGGCTCGCCTACTGGCTGACCTGTGTAAGGATCGAGAGTTTGACCGTTATAATAGGCGTTAACTCCCTGATCATAGGCTCTACGATATTCGCGGTCATAAATGGCTTGCTCGGCAGCATCGCGTAGCTCAGTTACATCAGCCAAGGCTTTTCGAGCTCGCTCATGACCTGCCTTCGCAGCCTCAACATGAGGCTCAATGGCATCTGCAACAGCTTGTACGTTCTCTGCAGGAGTTCCACTTGTTACGTTGTGGTTTTTGTGCCAAGACTCTGACCGACCATTGAGACCATAGCTAATTACACCTAATGCACGGTCAAGGGCTCTCTGCAACTCCTCCACCAGTTGGGCCTTGGTTTCTTCACCAAGATAAGGGTCAAAGATGTCTTGAGGACCATTCGTGTTCGGGTCTTAGGGGTAGGGCTCGCAAACACATCTGTAGGCGTCGGGCCACTCGAGGTGTTCTAGCCTGAATTGCCTGAATGGCTGCTGTCACCATCATCGTCATCGTTACCGCCAAAAGAACTTGGCCCTGTGTAGTTGCCGGTCTCGGGATCAACCCCAATCGAATGCTCTTTTGTTCCGTTAAAAGCATTGCCGTCATTGCCGACCCCAGCCTCTCCTTACTGACTACCGGGCTGACTTTTGACATCTTCCCATGGGTCATCGAAGCCACCCTCTGGTAGCGAGTAGTCGTCTGGAATATTCAAACCAGCGACAGCACTTGTTGTGTGAATAAGCGATACTTACAGTACAATCTTTAGTATTAGTGCTAAAAACTTCATTTTCTCCCCCCTTGATTACCTATTTAGTTTCTCAATCAAAGAGTGGGGATTACATCTACAAGCATGATCACTATAATCTTGCAGATGACTAAAATTACATGTATTTTGCTAGCTGACTCATTATGAGACGACGCAAATTTGTCGTCAGATCAATCTCACAAGCGATTTGAAGTTGTTGTGTAGAGCCGTTTTGCACTTGAAAAAGAGTGGCTCAGAGTGTTCAGCAAAAGGTTAGCTGGCAACTGATGCGAGCCGACAGGTTTTGCACCGAAAACATTTTCGGTGCAATCAGGCCCTCGAAAACAGAATTTTTGAAGGCCTGGTAAGATTGTTGGTCAAAATTCTATCTAAAAGAGTCGTAGTAATTGCATGCTCTGGCTTGAATCAAACCGACCGCATCGCCGCTTTCATACAAGTTGATGTTCTTGTTACTCTGATTTGAACAGACAACTCTCAAGGTGTTGTCAAAAGGGTTCACGCTCTCTCCTTGCAGACATTCGATATCTGTGGTTTTAACGAGCTTACCAGCATCTGGGTTGTCGCCACGTTGCCCAAAAGAGCCAATCACACCGCTGAACGCTGAGTCTGTTAACTGCAAATGAAAAGCTTGTGGTCTATCGACTTCTGGCTGAAATTCTTTTGCGCTCTCTGGTCGGTGAATCTCGTTCAAGCGAGTGCCTCGACCGAGTTTCAAGAAAATCTCAACATTCGAGCCAGGCTGACCTTTTGGAGCCATACGAATGCCCACTTCTTTGTAAAGCAAGTTCTCGATATCACAATTCAAGTTGGTGTCTATTTTCACTGCTGTTCTGTCTTTCTTAGCGAAAATGTAGCAACCAGACAAAACAGTAAGCCCGCCACTCGAGTAGCTTTCGTCTGCGCAAAACACTGCACCTGATAGACTTTGAGGATCGCCATTAAAATCATCAGAGAGTCTTGCGAGAGAATGATTTACAGTTCTCGGACCAAGACGAGTCGAGCAGCTTGGGTTTGAGTTCGTAATTGTGCAGCTCCTCATTGGCACAATCTCTTGTAAGCTCACAAGTAGAGGCTGGCGAGTCGACACATCATTCATAAAGAAACGGTCTGCCGATGTTGGCTTAATCTCTAAAGCGCCGCTAACATGCATCTCAAAATGCACACCCATCTCTAGAACAATCGAACATACTGTTTCAACCTTTGGAAAACCCAAATTGTCTTTACCAGTCTCAAGATCAGCGCAGCCTTTCTCAGCACTGTCGCCAAACGCATCAACGAGCTTGCTATATCGATTGTCGATGTCTGGCCCAGTGAAGCTAAACCGCACTTTCTTCTCATTACCAGCTACGTCTCCCACGTCGACCGCCGCAACGGCTGAAGCTGAAACAAACAAACTCAAAAATGAACTCACTATTAGGTTCTTGCTAAAAGGCATAATCTCCCCCTTGTGTTGCCTTGAGTTCTTATTGCTAACACTAGGGGTGATTGAGAAAATATATCGATTGGCTATCAATCTGATAGCTGGAGGCCATTACCTATTTGGCAGGTCTTATGGCAGTGCAAGAGTAGACCAACTGCTGAATAGGGCGGCAGTAATCATTGGTTCTACAAATCAAGCAACTTAGCTTTGGTCATCCGAATGATGTAAGGGAAATAGCTCTCCCAGGTCTTCTTGTGCTTGCGCTTTTGAAAGTATTGGGCTCCGGATTCGAAATGAGTCCATACGCCTGCCTTGGTGGCATGAACTTCTTCAAGGCCCGCTGGAAGAGAAAGAATTTGGCGCGCTCCAACAAACCTGTAGTTGTAATAAGACTCATTCGCCACATAGTCGAGTCGAATCAATTTTGAGTCGTCATCTCCCCAAGAGGAGCTTGCTAAGAAAGAATACTGGTCACGCCCAGCTGCCACAGGGGTCAGACCTTGAATTCTGTAAACCTCCCTGCCGGGCACATAAAACCGATAAGCTGGTTTTGTCTCTATAGACAAAGTATCGGGATCAATGACATAGCCAAAAATATAATTCTGATCTATCGCTCTTTGCCTACCTGTAGAATCTGCCTTGCTATGATTCTGGTGTCTGAACTCGGTGACCCAAAGCACATGATCATCGTTGTGATCAGTGTTCAGGTCGAGCTGTGAGAACCTTGAAAAATTCTGTTCTTGAGAGTTGAGTTTAAGTCGCGTTTGCCTTGCTGTATCTTCAGCTCCAGTTGCTCTTGCGAAAAAGCGAATACTCTTTTGATCGGGCACTAAAAAATAATCACCCAATACAGCTAACCCGCTCATGTGACCATAGTAAGGGCGGCTGTTTACCGAAAGCTCCGTCTTGCTGATCACCTCGTTGTCGAAATTGTAATGCACCACTATCGAAGGCCTTAAGGCGATCTCTCCACTGATGGTTTTGTGATACATACTAACGAAGAACCCCTCAGCATTGACATGTATACCCTGAGGTATGTACCCCTCGTTCAAAAAGGCCATGTCTTTGACAGAAGAAACACTATTGGTTCTATTTGCTAACAGCATCATGCTGTTTAGCCTTCTCATGTTCTGGTCTAACTGATCATCGAGGGCTTGTGCCGATATAAAGCTTGAGAAATATACGGGCAGAAGCAGTGCAAAAAGGTAGTACATATCGTCCTCCTTACGCCCAACCCCAGTCTACTCCGACTGGGCCTAAACCGAAGACTCCTGACTTTTTGGATTCTCAGCCTGAGACGGAAAACATTCCTGCTGCTTGTAGTTTTCAGAGTACCTAGCCAGCGGTCGCAACCGGTTTCATCAGATTCCACAAGTTGAGCACATCGCCTTTTCAAATCACGCCAAGACGAGACCTTTTTAACCAGCTCTTAACACTTTTGTGCCGCTCCTCCCCCGGCCTCGAGCTAACTGGCTTAGGCTCACAGCTGCGATCACCACTTGGGCCAGCAATTCTTTGGGCTCAAATGCAATTGAGCTCATTTCTCTCGGAAAATCAGTGATTTAACGAAGTAAACAATTCAACCTCTATTCAAAACCTGAGGCTTTTGGCTTATAACATGAAGCGTTAGTTGTGAGGGAAACTTGAATGTTAACCAGGCGCTTGCCCCCTTGTTTAACGACGACCTTACAAAAGCTTTGATTGCCAACTCAGTTGGCAGTGCAAACCCGGCCAACCTTTCTAAGCTGTCTGCTAGAATCAGCGATGCCGCAGAGAACTTTGGCAGCTTTCAGCCTGCTAAAGACGGCAATTTGCTTTTCAGACCAGGCTTCATCGACTTCAAACAGTTCGCACTTGCGATTGGTAAAGCAGGCGACTTTTATAGTGGCCACACGGTAAACCCTGAGATCTTGCTAGCTCAGCAAAACTTTTTAACTAGATGTGCTCAAGCTAGCAAAGACCAGATTCTATGGCCTAACCCAGAACAAGAGAGCTGTGCGAAAGAATTTGCAGGGGTCGTTCTCGCACACGTCGAGCAAACGGGCTTGCTCTTGAACAGAGACTCAGAGGTTTTCTCTGACATCGGTGAAAGCATTCAGGCATTTCCGGTTACTGCACTGTTAGTTGAAGAAGGCTACACGCAGTACTTAGAGACTCAGGCTGCTTACAATTCGTTTCAAGTTGAAGATGTCTCTTTGTTTTCAGTTCCACAACAAACCATTAAGTACGGCTACTGGCTGCCGCCGCAAACAGAGGTGGTTGACCAACTTGAACTTTCAGCGGCTAATCAGCTGACTCATCCTGCAGTCAAACACCCTGGTGATCTGAAGAGTGAGAAGTTCTATGCGCTCGGCTCAGGTAAGTGGTTCGATGCCCTTTCGACCTCACCTGCTGAACCTGGCCTCACCAACATCCAACCGATTCCATCTGGCAACAGTGGTGAAGAGCTTCTGCGTGAAGCCCGAAAGCCAATTGGCGCTCGTTGGACAGACATGAAGTACAGAGAAGGTATGGTCTCGACTGGTGGCTGGCCCGACCTGCACCCGACACAAGTGCTTGCATCTTATCAGCCTTGTCAGAGTGCTGACATCGTGTGCCTAACCCGAGAAGGTGCAGCTAGCACATTTGGCCAGCAGATATTTGTGATGCTCTCTGGCTTGCAAGAGCAGCTACCTGATTGGGATCAAGTCAGCGGTGCTCACGACTACCAGCGCTTTGTCGAAGGCACCTCAGCCGAGGGCACTGTATGGGATCAGATCTACAATGTTACAACCCCTGAGAGCTCGTTCAACCGCTCACTACACAACGCCGACTTCGTGCTTTGCACCGATTGGGACAACGGAAGTCTTTGGGCACCAAACGGCATTGCGAAGCTGTCAATTGACGCCTACAGCACAGCTCCGCTGAAAGCACCTGAGGCTTTCAATACAGTTGAAAACCCAGGCTGCGCCCCTTTCGTAGGAGCTGAGTAGGCCTCAATCAGAGTCTTAGCTAACAGATGAAGAATTAACAAAAAGGGATACGTGAGTATCCCTTTTTTATTTAACTGCGCACGATATAAAAGTTCTCAAGCCAACTGCGATTCAAAGAGAACTCCATTCAAACAGAAAACCTATCAGTGCACTCGCCGATCATTACCCTCTGCTCAACGAGTGCAAGGCCAACTCCAGATTTCGGTCTTAGAGTTGGCTTAAGCCCTATCGCCTCAAATCGAAGTTACACACACTGCTGCTTTCTAGACGGTTTTTTACATTCATCGAGATGTCAGACTGGTTACGCTTCTTAGCTAGCAGTGAGTACCGCATAAGCTGGTAGTAGCAATCAAAGTTCTCACTGCTCGGCTCAATGTTGCGAGTTCTTTCTTTCACAAAGTGATCTACAAACTGTGGAAAGAAATTACGCTTCCATTGGTGTGTGTTACCAGACCCACCTGGGTTGCTGTAGTACTTGTTGAATAGGTCAGAATACTGGTTCCTTTGGCTCGAAGTGTATTGCACAAAATCACGTCTACCAGACTTGCATCTATAGACCGTTCGATGGCCGTTGATGTCATCCCAGGCTGGATGACTTCTTTTCACTCTCTGACCGTTTACCACTGTGGTCGTACGACCAATGCTGTTGCTGCCTGTACAGGTTCTTCTAGTTACCCAAGCATTCCAGTTTGAGAGAGATAGTATCAACGTCGGTTCTTGAGGCTCTTCTAAACTGCTGACAAAAGGTTCTACCGTTTCGTCTGGTTTGCATATCTGAAGCCAGTGCACTGCCATTCTTTGCGGCAGGTGCCACAGCAATCTGTCTACCAAGCGATGCTCGTCTCTGATCGCAATCTTGTACAATGTTACCACTAGAAGTTCGGCATCTCTCCACGTAGGACCAAACATTATTTTTGTTCAAGCTCGACGAGTTACCATGCCGAAAGTGATGGTTGATGTTTGCCCACATTGGAATGATCTCAAACTTATTGCCCAGATTGAAGTTATTGATCACAGCCGAAACGTTAGCCCAGCGGTATGATTTCTGCGCAACATTCGGGTTCGGGTCATCAACTGCATTTTGAGTCTTAACCAACAGTAACGGCTTACTATTGCCTGGTCTACGATAAAGCAGATCTCTGTACTTGCTCGTATTGTAGATCTCGTTCAGCCAGTCCGCAGAGCTCTGAGAGTTCCACACTGTGCTGCCACCCTGCCGATTGGTTAGGCCCATAAAAAATACGATCTTAGACACATACCTCTTTTGGCTAATGTGCAGACTAGAGTAACGGTCTAGGATGGCTTTTACTGGTACGACGATTCTTTTTCTGACGTCATCTCGAAGTTGACCGTTGCTGTAAAACCTTGGCCAATTTGAAATGTCGATATAGATGTAATCGATACCCGCATTCGTCATTAAGAAGGCGTGCTTGTCAATCAAGTCATTATTGGGTCGCTCTACACCATTGCTATCAACATGGCTCAAGCAGTAGTAGCCATCAACGGGCTTTTCAACCCAGTGGTGCCAGTTAAGTGGCCCCAAGTGGCTTGCATTACCACGAATGTAGCGCAAGATATCTCGAATGCGCGACGGGTGATGCTCTCAAACATGGCAATGAAAGGTCGAATACAAAATTCCCACTTGATGATCTCGGCTGTGAGTTAAAACCACAGGGTTAACCGTTGAGCCATTTAATTTAAAGCGCACGTTGCTGTAGGTCTTGGTGTTGACGTTGCCAGTGAGTCGCTGCGAGATAAAATAGAGTTTTTTTCTACTGTTACCACAGGCACTTTTTAAATATTTAAATCGGTTCCACATTTTATGTCTGCGGCTAGAACTGTTTTCATCGAACCTCAACACATGACTGATCTGTAGCCTGTGATTGCCTCTTTCAGCTCTTAGACTAAAGCCATCACTGGCACAGATGTATCCGATGAGATTGTTTCCATCTTTCAGGTATAACTCGTAAACACGAGAACCTTGTGAGAGTGGTGAGAAGTTCTGAAAAGAGATCATCAGAACTAGAGATATGGCACCAAAGAAGACGCCTAATAGACTTCGTGTATTCATCTTGCCCCCCAGCAATTTTCATCCTTCGCAAATGTTAAAGTAGTTTGTTAAACGATGCTGCGAGTATTGTATTAAAAATTTTGATTTCTAGTCTATTGGTCAATGGCTCCATTTGAGACTATCAACTAGTTGAACACTGTCTCGATATGAATCATCGCCACAAATGAGAGATGTCTAGTGTTTGTGCAGCTGCACTTGAGGATGTGTTGCAAAACCCAAATCCAAAGCAGCCTAAAGTCGAAAATATCTAATGGTCAGACCGAAAACTGGCGTTTTCAAGAAATGAAGCAGGCACCCCCTTTTCCCTAAAAACTGCGTCTATTTTTTTGTCACTCTGACCATTTTTTATGCTCAATGATCAAACACCGGTTCGATACGACCTTTAAACCCGCTTCTTCGGCACGTCTCTCGGCCTCTTCGTGCTGGATGCCAAGCTGTAGCCAGAGCACTTCAACCCCGCCCAATTCGAGAAGCTCATCAACAATCTCAGGGATCTTCTCTGAAGCTCGAAACACATTGGCAAACTTTTGATACTCGACTGGCAAATCAGCAAAGCTTTTATAGATTTGAAAATCATTTTGGCTATGCGGTTTGGGGTAGGCGCCGACAGGGTCCCAGCCCTGGTTACGCATATAAAGAGGCACATAGTGGCTTGGTTTTTCTGGGTTTGAGCTCAACCCATAAACTCCAAACTTCTGGTACCTCTCAAGCAAAGGTCTAATATCAGAATCGGCTACGTTCACATCAAGCTCCATTTGTTGATAGCTCAAAGTTTAGTCAGATTCTTTCAGTAGGCCAAACCTATTCAGCAAAATTTAGACTAGTTATTACAAGAGCTAGAGATTTGCTGCTCACACCACGCTCCAAGTCGCATGCTCATGCCTAGGAGGCTTAGTTAACAGCCACCCTTCGCTAGATCGAGCCCGCTTCAATTAGCATATCTTCATAAGCCTCATACAGATGCCTCAACTGGTCATGATTCCACCTAGCGATGGTATCCATGGTGCTTAGGTAGGCTCTTCTATCGGCGCTTCTCAGCTGATTTAAGTAGACTCTGCCGACATCAGGGCTCGCCTCCCGCAAAAGCTCTAGTCTGTACTGCATTACTCGCTCACGAAACCGATCAGCTCCTGTCGAATTGGGAGTCGGAGTGAGAGTGAAGTTGCCGGCATCAATCACTCTCAAGCTGCCAGTGTCTGTCACGAAGAATTGAAAGTCTTCAAGGTTGGCGCCCTGGCCAGATCTCTGGATTCTTTGAAACATCTCTTCAAAATCAGTAAAGGTTTGGGTTGTGATGTTACCACCACTTTGAGAGGGAAAGTCACCTGTGGCCAGATCCATTACGAAATTGGGTCGTCCAGCTTCATCGACATACACTCCGTGAAACCTCGGCCCGATACCCATCGCATCGGCAATCTCAAAGCCTTGAGCCTCTCTTAAGAACCTCTGCTGCAAGAAATTCGGATCAGGGTTGAGCCCTACAATTTCATCATCAATCGCCAGAGACTTGATCGCCACAGGTCTACCGTCTGGTAAGGTTGCAAGTCTTACGACAGAGGCTGAGCCACTATGCTCACCCGATACCAGCACAATATCAGTCGGCGAAACTTCAACCCTTGGCAGGTCGGCCATTTCTCCATATTGAACTGCATTTCGAGGGTCTCTCAAAGCTTGGTCGTAAGGCAGGTCACCTGATGAGATCTCAAGGCTTCGAATGAATTGGCCTTCTTGATAACCATTTACGCTGAGCCCATGCATACCGCCAGGCACTCTCGCATCTGTATAGGGCTGAGCAAGATCTACTAAACCACTTGGCAGACCTGGCGATCTTGTTGGCAAATTCGCCAAGCCACCAGCTGCAACCCTTGCTAAACCTCTCAGACCTTGTTCGGCTAAGTAGCTATAACCCGGCACCTCAGCTACCCCAAAAGCAAGGTTCAAATACTGTAGTGCTGTTTCGAGATTGGCCTCTGATCTTGTCATAATACCAGCATCAGTTGCCTGCCCCACCCTCTCCAAAGCCTGACTGGCATCGATGATGGCTGTCAATGGAAACAGCTCTCGAGCAAAACTATTGGCTCGAGCCTGGCACCGCTCTCCCCTCGAGCCGGACAATGCTTCTCCGAAAGTCATGCCAGCCTCCGCAACTAAGTCTACTGCGGGGTTAATACTCGGCATTTGCGGACGATCTTGACCTAAGCGGCAATCAGAAAAGACGTTAGCACAAGACTGACAACGTGGAGCCTGTGCAGCTTGTGACCCAGAGAGCCCTTCGGTGAACTGTTCAAACTGATTTTGAAAAATGTAGACCTGATGAAGCTCTGGGTCCCTCAACTCAGTCAAGTGGGTTTGGATTTGGGTTGCTCCAACAGCCAAGCGATGAAAGGCTCGCTTTAAAGCATCCAACATCTCTTGATTAGTGACTGGGGTTCGGTTCAGTATCGATTGATCGATCACTCCACTTATTGGTGAACTCATAAAGGCCTCAATGGCACGAAAATGAGCCTCAGAAACACCTGTAGCCGATCGATCAGCCGCCAGAACTGAGACCTGCTCTTGAATCTCAGCCGAGGTGATTAGGTTTTCACAACGGTTGTAATCTGTGGCCTGCACCATTGGCAAATTCAAGTCGCCATCAAAAGCGATTTCACCGTTTTCTCCAACAAAGCATCGACGGCCCAGCCCATTGGTAGTGCTATCAAGCCTCTCAATCTCCAACCACATTGCTCTGCTGTTAAGAAACTCAATCGCGGCTCTGTACTCACTGAGCAAGGCCAGAGCGGCCGTGTTGATTTGGGCACAAATCTCGCCGGCTTCAACAGAGCCCATAAGGCACTGGTAAGTCTGCTGAAAAGGCTCCACCGTCTGCTGTGAGACCCCGACGAGGTGGTCACGAAAGTCATTCTCTATGACTAAGCATTGAGAGGTGATGGCTTCACAGCCCGCCGAGCCCTCAGCGCCTACGGCGGCCTCAACCTCTTGCTGTGTAGCTGGGCTGGCTCCTCCACCATCTATTTCAGTTTCAGCGGCTGCCAATGAGCCAACTGCAACTGCTCCTAAAAGTTACTTGGCCAGCAGAGTCTGAAACAGCACAAAATTAAATGGCTTTTTTGAGCAAGACAGGGGCATCATACTGCTCAGAGTTGGTTGCAGCCATTGAGCCAAGAAAGAGAGAACTTAATCCAGATGAAGCTCAATCTGTGCTGAAGTCTTTGACAGCCGCCACACAGCTAACACCGCCTGTGCTTTAAGCAATTTGAGCTTAAAAACGAGACCTTTGAGTCTTGTGATCTCCTATAGGAGGTCTTTGAAAGAATCGGGCAGCACTTCCACCCCTAGCTTTCTGCCTAGCTTCACCACTAGAGGTAGAGTGATCGGCGAGAATGGCAGCACTATGATTACCCCTAAACCCATGCTTTTTAGCAAATCACGAAACTGCTTATTCGCGAGCTTAATGTCTTCTGGGCTTGCTTGCCCCTGACTCTGTTGGACGTAAGTCTTCAGCATCTCTTTGGTTTGAGCCGTCTCGTTCTCAAGACCTTTTTTCAAAATCTCGAGAGAGTGCACTAGGCGGTCACGTACATAATTCGCATTGAGAGCAAAGTAAATGTAAGCCCTCAACCAGAACTTCTGCGCTAGAGTCTCTTTTGCTTTTACCGGTAACTTATTGCTCACCAATGGGCCTTTTCTAATAGTTGGCTAACAAGACGAGCTTCAAAACCTCTTCACAAGCCTTGCCGAACTCTAAATCTACAGTTTCGTATTTGATCATTCAATGAATCATAGTTAGCCCTGTGCTCTTCACAGCCCGAAGCCAATAAGCGCCATTTCACCAGCTCTTTATCAATTGCTGTGGCAGATTCATGAGCGTCTATCCAATCAAGGAGACCTGCTTCTGAGGCCGCTACGCACTGCCCGACCTGCTCTTTAAACTCAGGCAAACTCTCGTTATAGGCTGCACATTGCTCGGCTGATTTGATTTGCCTCACCCTAAACATGCAGTCGGTTAGCGTTTTTGAAGCTGCTCCGCCGGCTCCGCAATCATCAACCAAGTGGCTAAGCTCTGAGACTTTTGAAGCGAAAGCTTCATCTGATTCTTTCAGTAAATTGAGCTCTACACGTGTCGAGCTTTCGCAAACTTGAGTCACATCTCTGATATCAAAGTAGGCCTCTGTGTACTCCTCCCACCTCTCATCATCACAATGAAAGCCGTTCCAAGAGTGAGCTTGCAGGCTGAACGCCATTAGAAGGGCATAAAATACAGACATGAGGCCTCCTTGTAAGTTTGGCTGATTAGAGTCTCAATCTCGCCGCGAGAGTTCACGCCACATCTGCGTTGTGGAAAAAACTACCTCTAGGTTTTAAAAATGATGACCCGCTTCATGGTCGAGCAGCCACTTTTTTCGCTCAATCCCTCCGCGAAAACCAGTCAAGCTCCCATCTGCGCCAACAATCCGGTGGCAAGGGACCACGATCAAAAGCTTGTTCTTACCGTTAGCTGCACCAACCGCCCTGACAGCCTTAGGCCTTTCAATAGCCAAAGCCTGCTGGGCGTAGCTGGAAGTTTGCCCGTAAGGTATACGAGTCAAGGCAGCCCAAACTTGTTTTTGGAACTCGGTGCCCTCAAAACTGAGTGGCAAATCAAATTCATTTCTGCTGCCACTATAGTATTCGACCAATTGGCTTTTGCAAGCTGCTGTCACATCGTTCGGGCAGATAGGTCTCATTGAACTCTCAAATAGAACCGACGAAATTTTCGACTCATCTGCACAGATTCCAATCAGCCCAATTGGCGAATCGTACTCGTCGTAAAACATGAAGACTCCAACGTAAAAACTCAAACGATCACCCTAGCCCAAGGCCCTGAACCAAGGCACCGGCTTGAGACAATACACCTCAATGGGGTTATGCCAAATTTCTAGCGAAAATCCTAGCTACAATCTCAATTCTTTCGACTAGTCCAGATAAGCCAAAACTAACTGTGACGACTTCAGTTGGCCCGACTAAATCTCGATAAATATATTGAGACAAAAAGGCTTTTTGAATCACAAGCGTGAGGTTTAACTAACAAAATGCAGTTGCAACTGGAAGTCAAAGATCATTCAGTCAAAGTTACATCACTTATTGGAGACACCGCTCCATTCGTTGGTGAACACATTTGCATGATCGAAGAAATCAAACAGTTTGTTAAAAAACACATCCACCCTAGCGACACAGACATATTCGATGAAATTACGTCTCAAGTTATCAAGGGTTTTCCAAAAATCAAGACTCTACGGTTTCGTAAAACAAACGGAACAATCAAAATCGCGAGGGTGACGTGCCAGAAAATTAGAAATGAATCGACTCATGCGATAACGGTTGACCTAAAGTTCGAAGATCCACACAAGCTGGTGAACGAAATTCAAGACTCAACTGTCATTGAGAACTTCTCAGCAATGATGAACACCACCAATGACTACATTTTCTTTAAAGACCGCAACCATGTGTTCACCGGCGCCAGCCAGACTCTTTGCCATGTGACCAACAGAGAAAACTGGCAAGATCTTATCGGTCAGACCGACTACGATCTGTTTCCAAAGGAATATGCGGACGAGTACTACGCCCTGGAGAAAAGGGTCTTCAACGGTGAAATCGAAGTGGCTCAAGACATTCAAGAGTTTATCGACAACGACGGCAACAAGGGTTGGGTCGACAACCGCAAGTACCCAATGAAAAATGAGAAAGGCGAGATCACAGGTCTCTTTGGCATTGCTCGAGACATTACTAAGATTGTTAACGCCGAGGCTCTCGCTGAAGCCCAAAGCAAATACAAGACGCTCCTTGAGGTATCAACAGACTCCATTCATGTTCTTGACGAACAGGGTAATGTGCTTCTGTTCAGTAAGTCATTTGCCGACTCACTTGGTTACACGCACGAAGAGGTCATGAGACTCAATGTTGTGGACTGGGACGCCCAGCTTCCAAAAGATGAGTTACCAGGCATCACAAAAAATCTATTCGATAAAACCGCAAATTTCCAGACTAAGCACAAGCGAAAAGACGGCAGTACTTTTGATGTTGAAGTGCATGCTAAAGGCATCGTAATCAATGGGCGGAGGGTCTTGTATGCCTCATCTCGAGATATAACTGACCGAGTTCAGGCAGAAGAAAATTCTCGAAGAGAGAGAATGAAATTTCAAACCCTGTTTGAGAATTCACCTGATGCCTACCTAATTATGGAGCTCTCTGCTTCAAGAATCATCGACTGCAACTCCTCTGCAGCACTTATGCTAAAGGGCACGAAAGAAGACCTTCTCGGCGCAACACCAGACCAGTTGTCACCTGAATTCCAACCCAATGGTGAAAGATCAGAAGACCTGATTCAAGGCAACACCGACCAGGTGCTCGAAAACGGAAACTACAGATTCGAGTGGATTCACCGCAGGCTTGATGGTGAGCTTTTTCCATGTGACGTCAACATCTCACTCATTGACTACCAAGGTTCACAGGCACTCTTGGTAGGCTGGCGTGACAATACGGCCATCAAGAAGCGAGAAGAAGAGACCAAGAGGCAGGCCCAGCTAGCACAACACAATGCCAAACTGGCTTCTGTAGGTGAACTTGCAGCTGGTGTTGGGCATGAGATCAACAACCCTCTAGCCATCATCAAGGGTTACCTTGATGCCATCAAATACAAGCAAGAGATGAGCGATCAGCCCGACGAAAAACTGATTCAAATTATCGGCAAAATGGATATCGCAACACAGAGAATTAACAAAATCGTTAAGGGCCTAAGAACCTTCGCCCGTACTGACTCAGATGAGACCACCGAGTTTGATCCACTTGAGGCTCTCGAAGAATCTCACGATCTGTTGAACGATATTTATTCTCGAGAGGGATACAAACTCATACTCGACAGCAAAAGGACTCAAAACAGCAGCATAATCGTGGGAAGCCGGGGTCGTTTTCAACAAGTTATTATGAACTTAGTTAGCAACGCGAAAGATGCATTGGCTGATTGCAGAGACAAGCGAATCAAAATCGCACTTGGCGAGGTCAATGAAACCTTTGAAATTGTTGTAAGTGACAAGGGCCAAGGCATGTCTGAAGAGGTTCAAAGTAAGATCTTTAATCTTTTCTTCACCACCAAGGGGGTCAACCAAGGCACAGGTATCGGCCTTTCGTTAGTTCATAATTATGTCAAAGAGATGGGTGGGAGCATTAGCGTCAATTCCAAAAAGGGCGAGGGCACTGAGTTCACTCTCAGGTTTCCGATGAGTGAACCCACTAAAGTAACTGAACTGCCAACTTTGGAAAAAGCAGAAAATCCTCACCGCGGCAAGAGCATCCTTCTGGTTGAAGACGAGATTGAGATACGAGAAATTCTAACTGAGCTTCTCGAAGGCCTTGGCTACACAGTCGCAACCGCTGAAAATGGCGAGGTGGCCATCAAGACACTCAAGGCTTCAAAGAAGTGCTTCGACATGGTGATGACAGACATGCAAATGCCTGTGATGAACGGTCTAAGCTTACTAAAGCAAATCAAACAATTGCCAGAACTCAACGAAACAAAGGTGATATTCTTCACTGGGGGCATTAATCTCGATCTTGACTCTCCAACCAGTGAGTTGAACGGGCTTTACGACAGCTACTTTTTCAAGCCATTCAGTTCAGAGCAAGTCGCCAAGGCGATAGAAGACTGTTTCAATAAAGAACATGGTCGTAAAGTCGCGTAACAATTAGTCTTTCGAATTACTCTCTTGAGAGTATTGCTATATCTCTCTGGGCTCTTTTGCACTTTTAAGACATCTTCGATAAACTGAAGAGACTCGCCGAAAGGATGCTCAAAATGAAACCATTAATGATTTGCCTTATCGCGTTTGCAATGAGCGCATACGCAAATGCTGACTCTCATGAACACAAGACTGATGATTCACACTACCAACACGCAAATCACAATCATGTTGACCATCATCATAATCACCACCAAAATCACAGCCATCAGCATGGTCCAAAGTGTGGACACTCTTCAAAAGAGCACAATGGCCACACTGACTACCTTCATGATGGGCACTGGCATCATCAGCTTGATGGCCATACCCACGACTGTGAAGGCCCCGAGAAAGGCTAGAGTAAAAAAAGCCGACTCTTGAGCTAGAGTCGGCCGAGGTTGAGAATTGTGGGATTAAAGACAATCAACGTTCAACGCGCTAGACATCCGGTCTGGCTAATTATCGATATTCTGGCATAGGTATTCTGTTGCCCTCAGGGTCACACTGCGAGCTTTCATTTAGAATCTCTTGAGCACCTGGGCCATGAATTGGCTGATCTGGAGACTCAAGCTGAAATGGAATCTGCATGTATGAGAGATGACTTCCAACTTCTCCCCAGCCATGCCCTCTCATGTCTTTGCGGTAGAGTCTTGCTGTGCTGGTTGTCATATAAGGCTTTACTGTAAACCTTCTGGCTCTTTCAAGATGTGGCGGTAGGTGGAAGTGTGGCAGTTTCTCAATTCTATTTTTCTGAACCCGAAAGCTTTGGCAATGTCTCGAAACTTGCTTAGCTAGTCTCTTTTGACAAATTTTTGCCGCTTTAACTTCTATGACACTTGGGTCAACCGTGTGGTCTGCCCGAATCAAAATGCTCGAAATCGCATTATTCTTGCGAAGATTATCAACAGGCATCATGAACCATTGGTCTTCTTGGGGAGTCACCTCTCCGTATTGCACAAGTGTGTTGATCTCACAGGTAAAGACCTGCTTTGGCTCTCTTTGCTGCTCTTTTAGCGCAGAAGGTACCACCAATTGAGCGGCGGCAGAAAAAGAAAATACTGAAAGAAATAGGCTCTTGATTACGAAAACTCTTGAAAAACTCATTGTCTAATCTCCTTGTGTTGATAACAAAAAGATAAACCATCAATCGCGTCACTGATCGTCGCGTTTCAACCTGAAACAAGAGTTTTTCTAAGTGGTTTTAGACACCATTATCTTGAAATTTCCAGCCCTTACAAAGCTTGGATACTTCAATGAGATGGGCTCATCACCCAGATTTTGCCAATTTCGTTCTGTTTCAAACGGAGAAACTGAAGAAGATCGAAATGTCTCCTCTTGCCCTGTAAGTAGCTGAAGACTGTTTTCATCTTCGGCAGTTGCATCAGCAAAGAGACTACCGGAGCTCGAGGCAAGATCACGAAACTCATATGATTCTGCGTCACCGGTAAAGTTCAAAATACAATGACCAAGCCTATCTGCAGAGCCACCGCGGCTCACACTCTTATCTGGAACCATAAGCGAAGACGCTCTGAGACCAAGCTCACTTTCAGCCTGAGCCACAAATGGAGCAACGTCTGATAGCCCTGACGATCTCGCAATCAGTAACTTGGCAGGCAAGTCATCAATGCTTAGGTTAAGGCTCAAAAACTTATAGGGCGAAACGCTCACCACAAGGCAGATCGACCTACTTATAAAACCATTCTCAAGATCTGACACAGACCAATTCACCACATTTTGCCTCTGCCGCAAAAAAATCATATCATATGGAGCAAGGAGACCACCGCCTGGTATTCTGGTATCTGAGGTGTAGGAGAAGTACTGCGCCTTGATGTATTTATGCTCCCCTTCGCGACCCGGTTCGACGATCTCACCTGAGGGCAGATGATATTCGACGCCGATTTCATCATTCAATGCTAAGTCTTTAGATCTCGGTAGATACTGCGCTTCAGTTTTTCGGTGACCTCATCTAGGCCGACCTTTCTCTTCACCCAATCCAATACCTCAGCAGGGTTGGCTCTGCCCAGATCTTGAACGGCTTGCCACACGTAAACCATTCGAGTGCTTTTATTAAAGTCGTTTCCACTGCGGATCATAGAGTGATGTTATTACTCAAGGTTTTGACTGACCAGATATTTGTCTGTCCACGACTGGGCAAAAGACCTGCCGGCAACAACTACCGCAGCTACTGAGCTAATGAAACGGCTAGAGTCCGCTATCGTGCACATACAAGCTGATAACGCTTCACCTTTGAGCCTCACAAGTGTAATTTATGAATTTAAAGACTCGATGGGCTCCGTGAGAGTCGTACTAATTGCCAAAGGGTCTTTGGTTTCAGCCTACAAGCAAAGCTAAGACATACACCCCGATAGAGGTAAGTTAGATGGAAAACGATGACAAGAGTCTTTACGAGTACGAAGAGAGTTTAGAAATCTACCCTTGCCCTTGCCTTTGCCTTACCTCTCTACCCCAAAAAGCAAGTCAGGAAGACCCCCAATACAGTAGCCTTAAAAGTTCGTGGAAAGATCTCGGCAACTTTAGAAAAGGCAAGATAGCTAACCTATTCGGCTCTTGGAGAAGCGACGTAGTCGGCGATCTCCTTTTGTTCTCAATAAAAGAGATCTCCCAAAACCAGGAGCTTAAAGAACAGCTCAACAACTACCATCGCCAACTTGTTGAGTATCTGGAGAGTTCAGGTGGCTCAAGTTCTACCTAGACTAAAAAGTTCTTTGATTTCAAGATTTGTGTAGAAGACAAATATAAAAGTGAGATTTTTTACAGCAACTACCACGACCCGAATGTCATAGAACTGTTCGATCAAATTATCGCAGGTCAACAACTCAGCTTAAGCATTAGCAAGGCCGGAATTGAATACCACCCTGAAGAGTATGAAGCAATTCTAGAGCTGAACCTTTGGGATGGTGAGCTGTACCTTTCATTATGTTGGGATATCCCCTACGATCTTGAGGACTCCCCGCACGCTGGTGCCTTAGAGGACACCAGACAAACCGAGCAGTGGTTTGTTAAGAAAGAAATTGATCCTGAATTTTTACAACACATTCAGTCCTACAGAGATCAGATAAACCATTTCTTGCAATGGGTTCATGAAGGTTAGTCTATACTTGGCCACAAAGATTCGATTTCGTGACCGACTTCAATCACTTATCTACCAGTAAAATTTGGCTAGGCTCGCTCCATTTCGAGTGGCCCTCTGCATAGATTGCTTTTACTCTCCAGTACGAAGCTTTGCGAATGGCGCTTTTAGAAATCACCATCTTGTTTCTTGACGCTAATTTTCTGAGATATACGGCTTCAAAACCAGGTGTTTCAGACAGCTGAATCTCATAATTTCTGGCCCCCACAAGCATCTCCCACTCAAATTGCATAGGATCTCGCACTCGGCTTGATTTCAAAGGCAGCAAAGCCCTTGAGGCTGGAGCTCTCAACTTGAGATCTTTCGAAATCAAAACCCTGGTGCTCGAGTAACTCGGTTTGTAGCCATCTGCAAAGTTACCCATCGGAGAAACCCGAATAAAGTACTCTCCTGATCTTAAAAACTCATATCGAAAGCGGCTCTTAGACACCTCTTGTGAATGTACGATTTTATGAAATCGAGGGCTCTGTGAAACCTGCACTTGCCACTTCTCAACAAGTGGTTGATTGGGCCAATTAATATCAGCCTTGACCTTAAGAAGCGCCAATTGACTTTCAGTTTTTCCGTACTTTTTGAAAACGTAGTAGTCTTCGAATAACGGCGGATGAGGAAGTACATTCAAAATGCCAGTTTTACTCGTGCGAAACACATCTTGCTCTGGCTCTTTGGCACGCACTCTCCAGAAGTAGTTGCCTGCGAGCTTAGGCCACCATCTCAGGCTCGTACCAGAAACCTGATGACTCTCCAAAACAGAATTAAAACTCGGCTCTGTTGAAACCTCGATTAAAAGCTCAGAAGCCTCACGGTCATCTTGCCAAGAAAGGTCGATATAGTTCTGCTTCTGACTTTTAACGCCTACCTGAGGTTGAAAGTCTACACGTCGATTCAAAAGCCTGAGGTCAGAGCTCACTTTTGTGTTCACGACCATTATCGATTGATTACTAGCTACCTTCTGGAAAGACTGGTACCACGAATACAGGTTCTCACTTAGCCTTCCACTGTTCATCCCTAAAAAGCCGACTAGAGCTAGAAGTAAGGCAACCACTAAAAAGGGTTGTAAACTCGGCCTTGGCAAAGCCTGCTTTTCTGCTACCGGGCAGAGTGCGAGAAACTCAGCTCGCGCCTCCTCTAGTGACTCCATATCAAGCAGATTGAAGTCTAAAGACAGATCTAGTTCGTCTTTGGTCTGTGAACAATTGTCTCTTCCAATTTTTGCTGCCTGAGCCATGACCCGCTTAACTTCAGTGGTGTTAAGGTTATCTCTCTCAAGTAGGCGTACCATTTCATCAGCATTTGAAAAGTTCTCGAACAGGTGGGAGATATCAAGATCTGGCTTGAGGCTGTACTTTTCTTGCAACCATTTAAGATCGTCTAGCACGGCTCTAACTGAGACGTACCTGAGTGCAGGGTTTGGCTCACACATTTTTCTAATGATTCCCTCGAGCTCGAAAGGGATCCATTCCGAGCATGCTCCGGAAAGTCAAACCTGGGATCATTCAGCTCTTTTAAAAGGTTCGGGTAATTTTTGCTAGTGATCAGCGGACGCCCCAAGAGCCCAAATGTCAGACCTAGGGGTTGGAGACAAGCAATTCGCAATCTCTGGCGACAAATACTTAAAACTCCCCATGATCAAACCTTGAGTGGTTTGCTCACCTTTAGAGCCTTCTAGATCTTTGACGATACCAAAATCAAGAATCTTAGCAGTACCCGCATCTGTGATTATTATGTTAGACGGCTTAATGTCTCGGTGAATGATTCGAAGCTTATGACAGGCCGATAGGCCCTCGAGCAACTGCAGCATGATCGGAAAGGCTTCATCTACGCCAAAAACGAAGTTATCCGTAATCTCAGACAGCAAGCGCCCTTCAAGAAACTCCATCACGATATAAGGTACACCCTCAAAAGTTCCTGTCTCGATAATCTTCACAACATTCTCACTATCGAGCCTTTCGAGGCTTTGAGCTTCAAGCTTAAACCTGCGCTGGGCATCAGGCAGTTTGTCTTCAATGTCTATGGTCATGAGTTTTAAGGCGACCCGAGATCCATTGGATGTGTCTATAGCCTCATAAACATCTCCCATCCCCCCTGAAGCAATGAGTCTGTTTATTTTGAATCTCTTAAAACTTTTGATCGAAGGCTGTGATGCTTCCATATTTACTTATCGGCAGAATGAGAGTACTTTGAAAACGTCAGACTGTCTAAAAATGCAAAAATCGAAGTGCAGGAGCCTAAGGCTGGCTACCCAATTTAGTGATCATGAAAGATCGAATCCTTGTCTTTCTTAGCCTCGAGAATCTGAAACTCAATCGCTCTGTAGCACTTGTAGGTCTTCTTGCCCTTTGAACATGTGCTGCGCTTAGGGTTCACATTGAAATCTCGCCCACGACAATTAGCCGAATCGTTACAGATCATCTCAAACTCACGTTTGGCCTGGCCGTAGGCACTTGCCCTCGCCTCTTCTTCGGTCTCGGCCTCAGCAACTCCGCAAGCTTCTATAGTATTCGGCCCGAGCCTTCGGCTCCCAGTCTCTTCACAGGTCCAGGCCAGTGCCAAACTAGGCAGCAAGAAGGCAATAGTGACTAAGGCCGATAACCAAACTCGCGCCATATTATTTCTGCCCCGCAACTTTGCGCTTCATATCAGTACCAAGAAAAAGAGCTTGCGGTTGGACTGTGTAGTCGGAGCCTCCACAATTGATAATGAAGCTATCATCGAACTGATCGGTGATCAGGCAACTTTTGAAGGTCTTCTTCCTGTGACCACAACCAGCACCCTTGAAATAGCAAGACACATAGGCCTCTGAACCGACCTTAAGCTTATCGCCTGCGGGCTCTAGCTTTTTGACATTCTTCGAATCATAGACCTGCTTCTTGCCCTTAGACAGATCAATAACCTTCACCTTTTTGCCAGTCTTACTCGTAGCGATTGGTTTACAGCCTATTGGAAATGAACTCGACAAACAGATGTGATCAATTGACTGACCATCAACTCTAAATACTGCTCCACCAGAGCTACCATTTGCACCAGCTGTCACCGCATCTCCATTTGTACCCCGAGCAGATGCTACATCTTGAGATGGAGCACTCGTGCGCTCTGGTACGATTTCGAAAATCTTTTTCGCTGCCTTTTTAACTGCTTTGTCTGTGGCCTCACCTAGCGGGGTATTCTTAAAAGCCTCTGTTCCAAAATCTGCACCTTTGATGTCGCCATCGATCTTTACCCCGGTTGAGCTGGCTTTACCAGAGGCTGTAAAAGCACTGAGAACTTCACCTGTTTCAACATCAACAATGCGAATATCAAGACCCACCTTGGCTGTTGATCTCTGCGCCCCAACTTCAAGACCAGCATTTTTCAATCCGAATAGGCCCCCAACATCTACATCACCGCCTAATCCAGACTCACACATTTCAAACTTAGTTATCGCACCAGTGATACTGTAATGTGCCGCTTTGAACTGATTTGCTTTGGGGGCGTATCTCTTATCAGAGTTGATCAACTGATGCTCTTCACGGTGCATCTTTTTTAAGTTCTCTCTCTCTTGAACTGAGAACCTTCTGGTTTTAACCAGCCAGGTAGTGAGTTGAGTTTTCAAACCCTTACCTAAACTTGCCCACCTTCGGTATCTGAATTTACAGCTCCCACTTGATGACCCTGTTTTGTTCTCGAAAGTGCTGATGGCTAAACGTGTCTTTGCCTCAGCAGATACAGTCATGCAGCTTGCCGCCACTATACTTACAATTAGAATCAAAAACCCTCATAAGCCCCCTTATAAATGCTATCGGTATCAAAACGAGGCGACTGAAATGAAAATCAAGTTGTCTCAAACTGAGACACTCAAATCGAAAATGCGAGGCGAACTAAGACCTAGGGCCAGTAGAGCTATCTCTGAAAATCGTAGACTGGGCCGAGCCCCAAGATTTGTGTCAGCTCATCAAGAGCCGAATGAGTCTCTGTTAAAAGACTCGGGTCTAGCAAATCAGCAGGCTCAATTCTGTCGCGGTAATGCTTGTCGACCCAAGCATTTAGGGTTTCAAACAGCTTCTGATTCATCAACGTTTTGGGATTCACGGCTTGCAGTTCTGACTCGCTTAATGCGACACGAAGTCTCAAGCACGCAGGCCCTCCGCCATTCTTCATACTCTCAGTGACATCGTAGACCAGAACTTTTTGCACGGGACTGCCTAACGAAGGTAGCTTCTCAAGGTAGCGCCAGACGGATTCGTTCTTGCGGCACTCCTCGGGCACAACGATAGCCATGTCTCCATCTGGTAGAGTCACCAATTGGCTATTGAAAAGGTAAGATTCAACGGCATCTTTCACTGAGACCTCATTTGAAGGCACCTCAACAAAATGAAATTCGCCTTCAAACTTTTGCTGAATTTCTGCAAGAGTCTTCTTTGTGTCTAGCAGAGCCAACTGATGATAAAAGTACAGGTTCTGGTTTCCTACCGAAATCACGTCGTTGTGAAACACACCATGGTCAATGACATCAGGGTTTTGCTGGGCGAAGACTACGTTTTCATCATTTAACTGATGTAACCTGGCCACGGCCATTGAAGCTTCTAGGGTTTGCCTCGCTGGAAACCTTTTCGGCTCGGGAACAGCTGAATTAAAACCAGAGCGGCCATACACAAAAAACTGCACCCCCCCTGAGGCATAAGCATTGCAAAACCGAGTGTGATTAGCAGCACCTTCATCACCAAACTGTGGAGCCTCTGGCAAATGACTGTGATGGGTAAACACCTCTGAGTCATTAAAGGTCGCCCTCAATATAAGGCCAGTGAGCTCTGGTTCAATCGATCTATGAAACTTGTTATTTAGATTTGCAGGAGTGAAATGCACTTTGCCGTCTGAACTGTCTGCACTTGGTGAAACTGTCGCGGCATTCGCTGTCCACATCGCTGAAGCACTGTAACAGGCAGCCAAAATTTCGGGAGCCTTCTTGCCTGCCCTTTCGATTACCTCTGTGTCAGAACCTGTGAAACCAAGCCGCCTTAGCGTTTTCAAATCAGGCCTCGCATGAGGCGCCAGTACGCCCTGCTTTAGACCGAGTTCGGCCAAAGACATAGCTTTTTTCAACCCCTGCTTAGCAGC
>JABSOQ010000288.1 GCA_013216195.1 Bdellovibrionales bacterium | reverse complement strand
TCTAAATGTGCCTATGCTGGCCTACCCTATGCACTTGGCTAAGGCAGGTGGCGTAAACGAAGCCATGATCAACCTGCATCATCTCCCAGAGACGGTGAGGTCTGCAGCATCACAGCTAAACTCCGAGATGCAATTGAGCTTTGTAGACGAGCAGCCTGAAATTCTGGATAGCGGAGGCGGCATCAAAAACGTTGAAGCCTTTTTGTCTCGAGACGATAACTTTTGGGTGCTCAATGGCGACACGGTCTGTTTGTTTGACTCGGTCGAGATCATGCTAAGAATGCTTAGCCAGCATCGGGCCAGTGGAGCTATAGCCACTATTTTGGCTTGCCCCTTCCCAGAAGGCAAAGGGCTTGGTGGAGTCTTCGTTAAAGACGACCAAGTGGGCATCGATCACTTTTCGAAAACCGACAGAGGCACCGGTCTTACGCCTTTTCATTATATTGGGGTTTGTTTGTTTTCAAAGTCGATCTTTGACTACCTACCTGAGGGCAAGCCCTCAAACATTTTTTATGACGGGGTAACGGCAGCACTTAAAGATGGCCACAAAGCTGAAGTTGTGATTGCTCGAGATGCGGCCTGGTTTGAAACTGGCAACAAAGCCGACTATCTGGCTGCGACCTCAAGCTGTTTATCTCACCTAGCAAGTGCTGAGTCTTCAAAGCGAGCTTACCTCGAGCAATTGCTAGATACCTTTAGCCCCAACTGGAGGGCGGGCTTTCAAGCTGAACACGAGTCGACAAGGCTGTTTGATTCGAGCCTGAAGAGTACAGAGAAAATCTCGGTAGGTCGCTTTGCTGTTGTGGGGCCTGGCGTTTCTTTTGGCGAAGAGTTGAAACTGAACTCTTCAGTGCTCCTCGCTGGTGCTAGCATCGAAGAGAACACAGTTGTAGACAGCGACATCGTACTTTAACTAGAAATATCTGTATCAGTGTGAAACCCAAAACCTCGTTTCAGTATTGCGATTGAATTCTCATTTTTAGAATCGCAACGCTCCTGCTGCACTTACTCACTGTTAGCTTAAGAGTGTGCTAAGCTTTCGTTAAGTTAAGATTGCTTGAATAGCGCTACAGCAGTTCAATTCGCAATAAACCGATAGTTTCTCTATGGGAGCAGTGAAGTTGAACAAAGACAAATGGATACTAATCGTCGACGACGATGAAGATATCCGCGAGTTACTTGGCGACTATCTGGCCGAGTTCTACGCTGGCGATGTGCGAATCGTAGAGGCTTCCGATGGTGTGCAAGCAAGCATGAAGCTCGATTTTCAGAAATTCGACTGCATTATGACTGATCTCAACATGCCCAAGCGCGACGGTGGCGGCTTTATTCAAGAGGTTAAGGCCTCTCAGACAAATAAAAATTGCCCGATTATCGTCGTTACCGGCTTTCCAGACGCTACGCTACTTGAGCAGTTTCCTAATATGCACTTTATTGAAAAACCCGTAGTTAAAAATGAGTTTTTAAAAACTGTAGACACTCAGTTAAAGCTAGGCCAGCTCGACAAGCGTGTCTCGGCTGACATTTTCAACTATGCGGTCAACGCAACGAGATCATTAGTTGGTAAACTGTTTGATATTTTACCTATTACCGATTCACCAACGCCAAAAGAGGCTGGCGCAAAATTAGAAGGCGATATGTTCTTCTTTTGCTCTATCAAGGGCCCGTCGGGCGTTTGCAAAGTCGCGATTGGTTTCACTGAGACCTTTGTTGGGCAGTTAGCCAAAAAGACCATGTCACCTGATGGGGGGCCAAAGGTTGCCGGTGGCGTGGGTAGCGTGATCTTGCGTTATGTTTTGAACAACTACCACGCCGATCGCTCGCAAAAGAAAGCCCCTGTCGTCGAACA
>JABSOQ010000287.1 GCA_013216195.1 Bdellovibrionales bacterium | reverse complement strand
GCCTGTGGAGCGCTAGTTGGTGTTGGCTGAGCAGGTGTCGATGCTGGTGTTGTGCCGGGAGTGTTGTCTGCAGTGTCTTCTTCGTCTGCTAAAGCTATGATCAAAGACTCGATGTTCACACCTTGATTCAACAAGTTAACAAAGGCCGCAAGCTGTGTATTTGTTGGTGCTTTATTGAGATGAGTTTCGAAAAGTAGAATGACTTGATCTTCTAAGTCTACTGCTGTTTCTGAGTTAGGCGTTTCACCATCTGGCTGAACTTCTACTGCCAGACTATTAGGTACACTTTCAACATCGAGAAAGCCGATGCTGTTAGAGCTCTGAGACTCTACGGCTGAGAATCCCGGGCCACAGGCCTGTAAACTTACACTTGCTACCAATATAGATGCGATTTTCAAGACTACTCTCATTCCTTCACCTCCCGCACAGCAAATGAGCAATAACAACGCCCAACTGTTTCAGCTTAAGAATCGCGTAAGTCTATGTAATAGCTGGAGTCTCAGCCTGAGACAGTGTTCAGGTCGTCGACTGGGCCAGGTTTCTTTTTTGCTTGTCGATCTAGTCGACAACTGTTTTGAAGCAGGCCAGTTGTTTATTCGCAGTGCAGTTTTGCTCTGTCAGCATTGGTTGCTACTTCATCGATCTTTACCTATGCTCATTGGCAATAAAGTTGAAGGAGCCTGCCGTGAAGAGTTTCATTTGCTTAGTTCTTTTTCTATTTGTTTTTGAAGCCAACTCTTTAGAGATCAATTTGAGTTTTTGGTCTAAGCCTCAAAAGTGTGAGAGATCCTATTGCTTGCCAAAATCAATTGGTGAGAGCGGCCCCCATTTTATTGAAGAGCCCGTGTTAGATTCAGCTCGCCGGCTTGAGGTGCCTTTTGAAGAGTACACAGTCAGGTTTGTATTTGCTCTGCGATCTGTTCAAGGGGGCTATTACAGTTTTCAAACTGAAATCGTCGACCAATTTGGGGCGACCCTCGCCTTATGTTCACGATATGAGAAAATTAGCACAATGGAGAGAGCTCCGGTGGGAGCCTGTGCCGGTATGGTCGACTCAGAGAACTTGCTCGGCGTCACTGTTCACAGGCCCCGAGAGGCCAATTAGTGGGGCCGATGATGGGTGGGCTTAGCTTTGGCATGGCGGCTGGCCTATTGATTTGCGTCTTCAACCTTTTAGATGGTTATTTTTGTTCTTGAAGAAAGTCTCTTATTTTCGTCATACTCCAAGCATCATAAACGATGCGCATATGACCAAGGCCTGAAGCGGTTTTCAGTTTCACATTGGGTAGAGCGTCTCGAAGCCTCACTGAAGATTCATAGCTTACCACATCGTCTTTTGGGTCATGCAAGCATAGAACTCTTTTGAGGCTTTTCAGCTGTTGTTGAATAGAGATGCCGTCAAGTCGGTGAATCTCAGTCAGGGCTAGGTCAGAGACCCTGACTGCGAGTTTCCGCATGCTTTGTTGGCTGAGGTTAAGTCGGTCTCTGGCAGTGCGGATACCTTCCATCAAGCTAGTTGGTGAGGCGATCAGAACCATGGTTTGGGTTTCGAGTTTCGAGTGAATAAGCTCAGGCGCTACGTCGTCTGAGCCAGTTGCAGCAAGGCTCATGGCACCGCCGTAAGAGTGGCCGACACAGAGGTCAAAAGGGCCGAGCTGGCTTTGAGCTTGAAGAATGACATTCACTGATTCATGCCATTTCAAACGAGAGCCAGGAGACTTGCCATGACAAGGTAGATCTACAGCTGAGACTTCGTAGTCGAAGCTGGTCAATAGCTCGATCACTCGGCTCATAAATGCAGAGCTACCCATCCAGCCATGGGCAACAAGTGCCTTCTTTGTTGCTCCAACATTAAAGACATGCACAACGGCCGGGCTGTCACCAGAAAGAGTGATCTCTTTTTGCTTTTTGCTTTTAAAGAACTGTCTCGAGTGAAGTAGCAACTCATGATGCCATAGCGGAACAGGAAAGGTTCTTGGCCTCGACATCATCAAGTAAGCCATTTCTAAGCGGGCGCGCTCAGACACCCTTTCCCTGGCTTGCTCAAGGCTCAGAAAGGGGAGTGGTGGAACGAACAATTGCTGTATATGGCTTGGTCGGATCATGATTTCAGTTTAAAGGAAATTGGCGACAAAAATGATCTTTGGAAAGATTTCTACAATTATTCGGCCTTACTGCCACGTCTAGCCTTTGCG
>JABSOQ010000286.1 GCA_013216195.1 Bdellovibrionales bacterium | reverse complement strand
TAAGGCCGCGAGCTTGGGAGCCCCCAACCATACAAGGTTTTGAACTTTACCAAACAAGGCAACTTTTTCGTCGAGATCATCGAACACAGCCAAATTCTCTGGGCCTGCGACAACGAGAGTTTCAATCTTGCCGGCCTCGATTGCTGACACAAGATCTTGCCATTGTGTCGAAATGCCCTGTTCGTCTAGAGCTTTTCTCAAACCCTTCGTGTTCGGGTTGCGATCACCGCGAAGTAAGATACCATCGAAGTCATCAACTTTATCAGGGTGATTCAGCCAGTGATAAACACTCTTGTTACCGCTGAGATCTTGGTAGGCTCTCAAAAGGTCGTTGTACTCTTCAAGTGTATACTGACCAGTTAGAACCAAGGCTGTTTTGTCTGCGCCTGAGGCCTCGATCTTTTCTTTAATCTGAGGTAGCGCTTCTCCGACACTCATCTCTTTAGTCTGGCCACCCACTAAAGTTTGGGCCGAGAGCAACCTGGCATCTTTGTTCACGAACTTGTAAAGGTCTCGACCTTCATCACACATCCAGTGACCATTGACCTCTTCATTGTGGCGAGGTTTCACACGCCACATGCCCTCTTCGTTGTAATAACCAGTGATTGAGCAACCGGTAGAGCAGCCTGTGCAAATGCTATCCATCTCTTTGAGATACCAAACTCTCTGTCGGAATCTGAAATCTTTTGAAGTCAGTGCTCCAACTGGGCAAATATCAACCGTGTTCAATGAGTAATTGTTCGCAAGAGGCTTATCTTTGAAGGTACCGATCTCACTGCGATCACCTCGGTTGAAGATACCAAGCTCGTTCGTCTTAGATACTTCTTCAGTGAACCGAACACATCTAGAACAGAGAATGCAACGCTCAGAATCCAACATGACTGTCGGGCCCAAATCGACCACTTTGCGCTTCTTTACCTTACGCTCGGCCATCTCTGGAGTGTACTTACCGTACTCCATGTATTGCTCTTGCAAGCCACACTCACCGGCCTGATCACAGATCGGACAATCAAGAGGGTGGTTGATCAAGTGAAAGTCGAGACCCCAACGAACCGCATCTTTCACTTTCTCAGAGTTGTTGTTTACAACCATACCCTCTTGCACAACTGTATTGCAGGCAATTTGAAGGCGCGGGTTGCCTTCAATTTCGACCATACAGAGTCTGCAAACACCTGCGATCGATAGACCCGGGTGCCAACAGTAATGCGCAATGTTCTCATCAAGTTGCTTGAAAGCTTCGATGACAGTTGTGCCATCTTTAACTTCGATATCTTGGCCGTTGATATTACATTTCGGCATTGATGGCCCCTTTTACTTTTGAGCGTCCTTCACGAACGTAAAACTCAAATTCATCTCTAAACTTTTTAACAAAACTAATAGCAGGCATTGCAGCAGCGTCTGAAAGAGCGCAGATCGTTCTACCCATCATATGCTCTGAAACCTTCGTGATCAGGTCAATGTCTTGCAGACGGCCATCACCTTTCACAATACTGTGAACGATTTTGTTCAACCAGCCAGTACCCTCTCGGCAAGGGGTGCACTGACCACAAGACTCATGGTGGTAAAAATGAAGAATCACACCAAGCATGTCGACCATGCAGTTGGTATCATCCATCACGATCACAGCGCCAGAACCTAACATGCTCCCCGCTTGAGCCAAGCTCTCGTAATCCATGTTCACTTTCATTGACTCTTCGGCGTTCAAAACAGGTGCAGATGACCCACCCGGAATCACAGCCTTTAAACTTCTACCTGGCTCCAATCCACCTGCGAGTTCGATAAGATCACGCAGTGGCATACCCAATGGCACTTCGTAGTTACCAGGTTTTTGCACATTGCCGCTAACAGAGAACAACTTAGTACCCGCAGATTTTTCTGTACCGTGCTTTTTATAGGCTTCAGCACCATCGCGAACGATGTATTTCACTGCTGCCAAAGTCTCAACGTTGTTGACGATGGTCGGCTTACCCAAATAGCCCTGCACCGCAGGAAATGGTGGCTTCAGCTTTGGTTGGCCTTTTTTACCTTCAAGCGAAGAAATCATGCCGGTCTCTTCGCCGCAGATATAAGCCCCGGCGCCAGCATAGACATCCATGTGATGTGTGAAACCCGAACCCATAATGTTCTCGCCAAGCAAGCCAGCGGCATAAGCCTCTTTAACGGCCTCAATACAAGAGTTGATGGAGTCGTCGTATTCACCTCTAATATAAATATAAGACTTAGGAGAGTTCACAGCGAAAGCTGAAATGATCATGCCCTCAATCAACTGATGAGGAGCTCTCTCCATCATCATACCATCTT
>JABSOQ010000285.1 GCA_013216195.1 Bdellovibrionales bacterium | reverse complement strand
AAAGTGAGTGAGGATGATCCTGATGTTGCTTATTTACAATTACCTGATCATCCTGGAGTCGGTACGCTGAATGTTGTGGGGAAACAAGTTGATTTACGCGAGTTAATTCAGGATTATGCTGGCCCAGATGTTTATTTAGATTTTGGCCAGGATGGGAAATTAATCGGTATTGAAATTATGGCCTAACATAACTTTTAGTAGTTCAGACTTGATCTGACAGTTACTTGTTTTTCAGCAACTGACTGTCAGGTTTAGTTTAGTTCAAAAACTTTCCCTTCCAGATTTCTTTTCCACCGATTAATATTTCTATCGGTGTTCTGCCTTCACAGATTTTGCCTTGGTGCGTTCGTTGAGTATTGTACTTGATCATCCATTCGTCAAGATCCGCTTGTAGCTCTTCGACTGTCTCATAAATTTTCTTGCGGAGCGTGACTTGGTAAAATTCATGCAAGATTGTCTTATGGAATCGCTCACAGATTCCATTTGTTTGTGGCGACTTAACCTTAGTTTTTGTGTGCTCGATATCGTTCAACGCAAGATGAAGTTGATAATCATGTTGCTCCGCTTTACCGCAATACTCTGTGCCTCGATCTGTGAGAATACGCAGCATAGGAAGCTCGTGTTGCTCGTAGAACGGTAGGACTCGATCATTGAGCATATCGGCCGCAGTGATTGGTGTTTTGGTGGTGTAAAGCTTGGCGTGAGTAACCTTGCTGTACGTGTCAACGAAGGTCTGTTGATAGACTCGGCCAATGCCTTTGAAGGTGCCTACGTAGTAGATATCTTGCGAACCCAGATAGCCTGGATGGGCTGTTTCGATCTCACCATGTGCTTCGTCATCTAGCTTTTTACGTTCCATCGCTGCTACCTGAGATTCAGTGAGTATCAGCCCATCTTCGGCAACCTTATCAGACAGCGCTTTTAGACGGTCTTTGAAACAAGCTAGGTTATGTCGAAGCCAGATGCTTCGTACGCCACTGGGCGAGACGAATGAGCCTCGCTTTCGAAGTTCATTGCTCGTGCGCGTTTGGTCTTGAGCAAGCTCTTCCAACGCGTAGTCAACCACCACCGATTCAACTGCAGGATCGATTCGGTTTTTGAGGTTAGGGCTACGGCGATTTCGTCCGAGCAGAGCATCAACTCCACCTTCGTCTACGGCATCCTTGTAGCGATAAAATGTGGCTCAGGATAAGCCCATCATCTTGCAAGCTTTAGAGACGTTTCCGAGTTCTTCGGCCAAATTTAGCAGGCCAACTTTATGTTTTATAACTTTGTCGTTAGTATGAATCATTGAGAGTCACCTTCACGTTTTGATTGATGTAAACAATCACATCAAAACGGGTAACTCTCTTCTTTGCAATCTTCTCAGACCGCCAAGTGTCAGATTTGGTCTAAACTTCTACACGTAAAGTTTATTTCAAACTTTCAATCGTTTTTGTGAACCGATTACAGTGTCAGACTAGTCTTGTATGAATCCGAGTTTTTTGGATATTGTAACTGCCTGAACCCTGTTATTCACTTTTAATTTTATAAAAATATTTTTCAAGTGAAAGCGAACAGTATTGTCTGATATCCCTAGTTGTCTTGCTATTATCTTATTTGAATGGCCATTGGCCAGCTGATTTAAAATCTCCATTTCTCTTTTACTCATTGGATTGGAGTTGGTTTCGCAGTCTTGGTTATCTTGTTCAGACTGTAATACCTGTCTTAAGAACTCAATAGATTCACTGCTAATTCTATCGCCTAGTGCGAATTTAAGTTGATTGACATCTCTGGCGTATTCGATTATCGCCCTTAGATAGCCGGTCTTCTTTACGAGCGTTAGAGTTTGGCCCAAATCATTAACCGCTCCACTTATTTGTTTTAATCCATTTTTTGCTATTGCAGAGAGTAACAAGTATCTGATTGTTGACCTTATATTTCCCTTACTCTCTGCTTGAGGAGAGAACTTGTCTAGTATCTTTAGCGCACTATTAAAATCTAGTTCTCTTATGTGCAGATACGATACAGCAAAGACAGCCGTGTCTAATTCTCGCCAAGCATATTCAGTGCCAAATCGGGCAAAATTTTCAAGGTTGAAGTCAGAGATATCGAGTTCACTTCTCGCATTTCGATTTGAGCGTATCAGGATATAGAGTTTCTGATACTTCAGTAATCCAGAAAGTCGAGTCATGTTTTCTGATCGGGCATACTTCTCTGCTGTTTCTAATATTCTTAGGGCAGCATCTTTTCCCAGATGAAGAAACTCCAGGGACGCAAGATGTAGCAGCCGCTCACTTCGTAGTACTCGATCATCTCGCTCTTGGTGATGACCTGCTGGTACCACTTCGCCAGGTTCTTCTCTTTCTCGTACTCGATCGACATTTGGTGGGTGTCG
>JABSOQ010000284.1 GCA_013216195.1 Bdellovibrionales bacterium | reverse complement strand
GTAGAGTGAGGTCTCTGGCAAGAAAACCACGTCTAGGCTCGAGGCATCACTGAGCTCTCCAAGGTGCTTTAGAATTTGCGATTGATTGTCTTCGATTCGGTCATTCGAGCATAGCTGAATGACCGCAATGTGCAGATCAGTCATTGTTCTCTGAGCTCGAGTCAGATTCTGCTGGCCTGAGAGCTGCTGTGATTTTGGCGTTCTTGATACTTCTGCAAGCCCAGTCTGCTTTTTCTAAGTTGCCACGAACATTGTCTAAGAATGGCTGACATGCATTCTGACTTCGACCAAAACCGATGATTCGGTCAACGCCAGACTTGGTGTATTTGGCCTCGCAGCCGTTATGATCTCGCTCAATTCGAATCGTACGCACGACTGAGTTTTGCTTACAGACAACGTAAACGTTGGGCTCAATCACTTGAGGCTTTAAATCATCTGGATTGATCGCGCAAAATGCCGCTGGGGCCTGAAAAACTAGGAAAATGTAAAGAAGAGTTTTCATGCCTCAAAACTATCAGAAGCTTTGAGGCATCTCAAATTTTTTTGAAAATTAGGCGTTCTTAGAGGCTTTCTTTGCCGCTTTTTTCTTAGCTGCAGCCTGCTTGACTAGTTTGATGTTTGAGTAGTCGATGAAACCCTCAATTTGCTTCAAACCCTCTTGCTCATAGTGGGTCTGCATTCTCACACCCTGCACACGCACTTTCAAAGTGTCTGAATTAATCGCCAACACAGTGCCTTGCTTGCCTTTATCAGCACCAGCAATCACTTCGACAGTTGCACCTGTTTTGATTTTAAGCTTTCTCATTATTAACTCCGTACCTAAACTAACTGCCTATGTTAATTAGACTTTTTTGTTCTCAACTTGCGCATCATACGAGTCTTCACAGTCAGAGCTCTCTTCGAAAGCTTCTCTTGAGGAACTCTCATAATGAAGGCATCAAGGCCACCAGCGTGCTCCATGTCTCGGATCGTGCTAGTCGCTAGCTTGAGGTTCACCATCTCGTTGAGCACTCTGCTAAATACACGTTTTTGTTGAATATTTGGATGGGCTCTAGACTTAGTTTTGATGTTCGAGTGTGACACCAAGTTCTTTACCACAGGGCCTTTTCCGGTCAATTCACAGCGAGGCATGTTCTTACTCCTGATAAACTAATATTAATACAACTTACACAATCGGCTCTGACTACGCCTTCTAAGCCACGCCCAAAAGGTCAGAGAATTCAAGCAATTACCGATTTGTATTGAAGCTGGCCAGCTAAGAGAAATGCCAAGATCAAGATGAGGCCAAGAATCAATGCTAGAGTCATCGCTCAAACGAAAAATAACGTATAGAGAAAAAGTCTCTTGTTGGCAACCTAATTCTGTCGTATAACCCTTGTCTCGTATTTTGAAAGAGGTTACTTATGCTTAAGAAGTCATTCAGATCTAAATATCGTCCTGAGTTTCCAGGTAGTTACAACTTTGATTACAAAGATCCTGTGACTCTTTACAGATTCATCATGGAGAGCGGAAAGATCATTCCTGCTAGAATTAGCAAACTTTCTCTAAATCAGCAGAAAAAAGTGGCATCTGCAGTGAAGAAAGCAAGAAGCTTGGCTCTCTTGCCTGTAGGCTCTGATGCTTACGACAACTTTGATCGTCCAGAGCCAATCTCTCCAAAGCCATTTGAGCTAGATTAATCTACCGAGAGAGTAACAATTCGATATTAAAGCTGATGTGACTCGTCAGCTTCTGAAAGAAGCCGCAGCCGATGCGGCTTTTTTATTTTGGTAGGCACGAAAGCTCTACTTAAACACTGGCCTCAGAGGGGGCCGCTTTTTTGTTTGTGAAATAAAAGCGTACTCCATCAACCAGCGCAGCCAACAACAGCAGTTTGTAAAAGTGAGTGGAGTAGGTATGAAACTCAGGCCCTGGCAGACCGAGCAACGACAACTGCTCGAAGGGAGTATCTGGGTTGAGAACACGAACTGTCACCATCGGTATACTGATCACAAACAGATGCACGTGCCCGGTGTAAAAACTCAACCAACCAAGTGGTTTCTCGTGCGACCAAACCATTCGCACCAGGTACAGCCCCACGGCAATGAAACCCGATCCGGCGACCATACCCGCAGTAAACTTTGACTCAAGAGTTGCAAACACAACCCCCGCGTTAGCACCGCCTAGAAGAATCAGCACCACCGCCACTATCCATGACTTCATCGACAATTTCATGGCCCGATACTACCTCGAATGTCGTCCGAAACAAGGACAAACCGGACAAAGGCGCATGCCCCACCGCAGATCAAGCAAGCCGCAATAATGCAAGAGAGTCATTGTATCTTGATTGTTCAACCCGCTAAGCCTCAGCTCAAATGAAGAGCTGAGGCTTAGCCTAACCGCAAAAGGCTTTACTCATGCAGCTTGCTCTTCAGACTCCTCAAA
>JABSOQ010000283.1 GCA_013216195.1 Bdellovibrionales bacterium | reverse complement strand
TTGGCATTTATAATTTGTTAACTGAGTGAGTGAATGGTTCGTTCATTCACGGGTTGGTTAGCTTGTTCACGCGACTGCGCTGGCTGCTTGCCTGCCTGCTTGCCTGCCTGCCTGGCTGGTCAGTCAGTCAGCAATCTAACTAACGATCTTCCCGTTCTCAACGACGATCTCTAAAGGCTTTGCGTGAGAGTTGTAATCGCTCATCATAACCCGGCCGTATGCGCCAGCATCCATAATAGCGAGAAGGTCACCTTCAAAAAGTGGTTGAAAAGGTCTTTCGTGCCCAATCACATCTGCACTTTCACAGATCGGCCCCACTATATCGTAAAGCACTTTCGAGCTAGTCTCTGATGCCTTAAGTGGTAGAATCTGATGATTCGCCTGGTAAAGAGAAGGTCTCATCAACTGGTGCATTCCTGTGTCGACAATACAGAAATTCTTGTGAGGGGTCTCTTTGATGTATTGCACCTCTGAAACCAAAACACCACAGCGGCCGACAATGATTCGGCCTGGTTCACTGAGCAGCTCTAGGTCATGGCCCTCAATAATTTTTAAAACCTCTGCCCCATACTCTTCGATCATCTCATACTCAGAAGTCGTATCTAGAGATGAGTAGTCAATACCTATGCCTCCGCCGATATCGAGAGTCTTGACGGCAAAACCTTTAGAGCGCCACTTTTCAAAGGTCTGCAGCGATTTCTCGACAGCCTCGATACTTGCAGAGAGATCCCGCAACTGAGAGCCGATGTGGGCGGTCACTCCAACGAGCTCAAGATGTTTTGAATCATTCAAAATGCCGTGCAATTCGTCGAAGAAGCTTGAGTCCATCCCGAACTTGTTTTCGCGGAACCCTGTGCAGATGTAAGGGTGAGTCACCGGATTCACTTCAGGGTTCAATCGAAAAGCCACTTTCGCCTTCACAGACAGCTCTGAGGCTACCTGCTCAATTCTTTTCAACTCAGCCGGGCTCTCGACATTGAGCTGAGCAATATCAGCTTGCAAAGCCTCTTTGATCTCAGCTTTGGTTTTGCCGACCCCACTGAAAACGATATCTTTCGCCTTAAAGCCAGACTCAAGAGCTTTTCGAAGCTCCCCTGCCGAAACAAGATCAACACCCACCCCGAGCTCGGCGATTTTCTTCAAAAGCACAGGATGGTCATTCGACTTAAGCGCGTAATGAATGTGGCACTTCCCCTTAAAGGCTTGCTTCATATGCTCTAGACGAGCTTTCACGTCATCAAAGTTGTAAATGTAGGTTGGTCTCTGGTAACCACCCTCAAGCAAACCACTCACCGGCACAAAATCACCGGAGCCAGTTCTTAGACAGAGTTCGTTGTTCTCTACTGAGTAACTGCTAAGTTTCATATCTTAAGACTCACTTTTGTCGAGGTCGAAAGCCGAATGAAGAGCCTCCGCAGACTTTTTCAAATTCTCTTTATCAATGACGGCGCTAATTTTAATCTCTGAGGTCGTCACAAGATGAATTGGCACTTCGATAGCATCAAGAGTTTCAAAGAACTTTGCTGCCACACCTGGGTGGTTTCTCATACCTACGCCAATGGTTGAGATCTTGGCCATCTCATTCATCACACTCATTTCAGCCGAGCCACCCGAGATCAAAGCACCAACCAATTCTTGGGTTTTCAAAATGTCTTCTTCAGGTACTGAAAACGCAAGTCTCTCACCCTCTTCGTTATGGCTCTGCGTGATGATATCGACAACGATGCCAGATTCAGAAAGTTTCTTAAAAACTTGTGATTTAAACCCCTGACCCCTCGGGATCGGGTGAATTTTTACAACTGCCGTAGAGGCATCATGAGTCACTGAGGAAACCAAAGGGTTTTCCATATTTGCTCCTTCGGGCACGATCAGAGTGCCTTCACGTTTTTCAAATGTCGACCGAACATGAATTTTCACGCCAAACTTAACTCCGAGCTCTACACATCGAAAGTGCAGCACCTTAGAGCCTAATGAGGCCATCTCCATCATCTCTTCATAAATCAACTCTGGGATCTCACGAGCCTTGCCGACCAACCTCGGGTCTGCCGTAAACACAGCAGGCACATCGGTAAAAATCTCACAAGAATCAGCTCCCACAGCAGCTGCAAGTGCTACGGCTGTTGTGTCTGAGCCGCCCCTTCCTAAGGTGGTAATCGTATCGTCATCAGTGACACCTTGAAAGCCAGCCACAATCGGAACAACACCCTGTTTGACATAGCCCATGAGCTTGTCACCGTTCACACTCTGGATTCG
>JABSOQ010000282.1 GCA_013216195.1 Bdellovibrionales bacterium | reverse complement strand
AAAAGTAAGGAATTGTGAGGACTTATCATGACTGTTGAACTGATACTCGTCTTGATAATTTGGGCAACTATTCTCCTGGGAGTTTTCTTCGGAGATAACGGACCTATTGAAACTTTCAAAAAGTCAGGTCCTAGGTTGGCGGCTCGAATAGAGAAGAATCTGGCCACAGGCAGACAGTTCACACGTGGTGATAGAAATACTAAAATTGAGTGGCAGCAGCCACCAGACAACTAAGGACCAAGTGCATGGGAAACCTTTTAGGTTTAAACAACTTAGCACCTGAATCCACCCTGCAAATGGTGACTTACTTTCTAGTGCCTTCAGCCATCTTATTGGCAGGTACAATTGATGATTTACGCTCTCAAAAAATTCACAATAAGTTGATTCTGGCGATGTTACCCATTGTTCTTATATCTCAGTTTGTTGGTTTCGGTGCCTCAGGGTTAGGTTACGGTGCTCTCGCATTTGGCGTCGCCTTGGGCATCTCAATTCCGATGGTGTTGGCAGGCGTTCTGGGTGGTGGCGACATGAAACTTTTCGCAGTTTTTGCTATCGCCACCAATATAGCTGCTACCGTGTATGTTGGAATTTACTCTCTTTTCTGGGGAGCTCTCTTTGGAGTTATGCGAGCTATCTTGATGGGGCAGGGCCTTGTTCTGTTCTACAATATGGTTAGCTTGGTCAAAAGAGAAAAACCGGCTGAAGCCCACCTCACAAAGATCCCTTACAGTGTCGCTCTTCTATTTGGATGGATGACCTACTTGTCATTGCGCCAGATTGGAGGTCGCTAGTGAAGTTGAATAACGAGTCAGGCCAAATGGTTTTAGAATACATTTTGATTGCGGTAATATTTGTCGGAATCACCATGACCGTAAGCTCGGCTTTTCAAGACAATGAGATTCTAAGAAATCTCGTGGCAAAACCGTGGCAATCTCTTGCTGGCATGATTCAAAACGGAGAATGGGGCGAGCGGTCTGCGACCATGAATGTTCACCCTAATGCGTTTCGCATGCATGCCTCTCTACAGGGCTGCTACGCAGACGATGGAGCCGGGCCATGCAATTGATCCGCAATGAACAAGGCTCTATCGCCATCGATTTTATTTTTGCCTTTACTCTGATCTTCGGGTTCGTCACCCTACTGTTTTCTGTGGCGATGACACTTACTGCTGTTGAGATGACACAGTATATGACCTTCGCAGCAGCCCGCAAGTATCACGCTTCTCACATTAACGAAGACAAGCAGCGAGAGGTTGCGGCCAATAAATATCAAGAGATTTTGAATCTCGAGTCATACATAATGATTCGCCTTGGAAGCTGGTTTGAAGTCTTTGAAAACCCATTCATAGGTGATGTCACCCAGAACTCAACCGGAGGACTCTCAGATTACGACCAGGGAGGAGACCCCAACACCTTTCACGGTGTCGTGACACTCTTTACAGCTAAGATTCTGTCGTTTGGGCTTGGCGCATTCGGAAGCACAGCACCTGAAGATGATCCGGGAGACGGTAGCTCATTTGCTACACACATTGGAAGCTACCTTGGTAGAGAGCCAACCTCGGCTGAATGCATTCTATTTAATAATGAAAGATGGCGAGCCATTCGAAGCTTACCTGTTAATGGAGCAGCACCCTATTCGACTGGTACCAATGAGAACCTTTATACCGTGATGTCTGATAATGGGTGTTGAGATGAAGAAGATGATGAGCGATCGACTAAATAATGAAAAGGGCCAGGCTATGATTGAGAGCATACCATTGATCTCAATATTCATATTGCTGATGCTATATGCCCTCGGTCTGTTTGGCGTGATTCACTCAGGCATTTTGTTCTCTATCGGTGCACGTGCCTACGCCTTCGAAACATTTCGCAACCGAACCAACACCAATGTGTTTCGCTACTCTGGCAACGCCAAGAGCAACCCTAGAGAGTCATTTCATCATGGCCCTATTGGTTTTCGTTACCATTTTATTTCAGAATATGTACCTGGCTCATTGCCAATCTCAGCTACGGCAAGGCCGATTGTTGTTGGGCTTACTCGTGAGCCAAAGTCTGCTGGAGCCTCGGGCAAAGCTGTGCACAATCGAAATGCCTTTGAGGATATTGAAAAAGGGGTCAGAAACCAAAGTGTAGAGGTTCATCCAGCTTGGTTAATGATCGGTTATGGACTCTGTATGAATGCAACATGTGGCCAATAGCGTGAAGGAGACTTTTTAATGAATCAGAATGAAACCAGAACACTGTGGATCTCTCTGATTACGGCTTTTGCCGCGGTCTTTTTGCTCTATAGTTACACACAAGAAAAGAGTGCTGAACTTACAAAAGACTTCGGAACCAAAAGAAATGTCGTTGTTGCTGCAGAAGACATCAATGAGATGCAGACAATTAACGAGACTCAATTGCAAATGATCGAACGACCAGAAAAGTTTGTTGAGCCCAATGCTGTACTCAATGTCGAAGAGGCAGTTGGCCTTGTTGCGCTTGCTCCCATAAAAAAGGGTGAACAGGTGTTAATGAGTAAGATCATCAAGCCAGGTCCAGTGACTGGTCTTTCTTTGCAAGTTGCACCTAGCAAAAGAGCCATCTCT
>JABSOQ010000281.1 GCA_013216195.1 Bdellovibrionales bacterium | reverse complement strand
CTCCTTCCACTTTGCCGAATGCGACAAATTTTTTGCCTTTTCTTCTGAACGAAGCTTTCTTTACGATTCTGGGCTTCTCAAAAGTTACCCACATCTTAAGGTGAAGAGACTGGAGCCATGGTCATTCAAACACTTGAGTTTCGAGTAATTGCCCTGATCAACCACGTCTTGACTTGATCAATTGCTTCAAAATTCATTGGTTGCTCAGAGTTGGTCAGGACGTCAAAATGTGAGTCATGCTTTCCCTTTCGATGAGCAAGGCTCTCAAAGTGCTGTAAAAATGGAACATACTTGCCTGCCATCTTCATTTCTGTGTCATCGTCACTAGGGCGAGTGTAATCAGTACGAACAAAAACTCTGGTTGATTGGGCCTCTCGCTCGCAAAAGAAAACAGGCCCATTGGCAATGATCACATCATTTAGCTTCAGCTCAAAATCTTTAGCATCCTCTAGATTTGTAAATTCAATGTGCAAGTCATAGCTCATAAGGGGCTCGATCTTGAAAGGGCTCGACACAAGACTTTTGAAAAATTCATTCGCATTCTTCAACCTATAAGAGTACCACTGTTCATTCGCAGATGGCCTCTGCGTAAGACCGTTAGAAACAATCAGCGTGGTACCTGATTCTTCGCAATACTCAAAAAGCACGGCAAGCCAGTCATTTAAGTAGCTCAGCGCATAATCGTAAGGGGCCGAAAGCAAATCACTCTCCGACTCAGACCAATAGTAGTGTTGAATGTGAGCTATGCAATTCAAAAAGACAAAACCGAAGTCATAATGATTTTTCTTCAGATCGTTTAGAACTGTATGGGCCAGCAAAAACTCATAAAAGGTGTAACCAACATAGGGCCTTGCCGGATCTAAGCTATACTGTCGTGCAAACTGCCAGGTCAGCTTTGTCAATCGCGAAACACCGAGATCGAGCCAAGAATGAGTGAAGAGTCTTAAGGCCAATACAGCCTTTTTTTTGAAACTCTCGTCACCTCTTGATCTGCACATAACCCGAGCAAAATTTAGCGCTGATTGGTATCGTTCTGGAGGTTCATTAAACTCTGGGCTCCAAGGATCCTGTACCAGTGCGACCTTAGCTTCTTTTTTTGTAAACCCATTAAGGGCCGAAACAACCAAACTCGATTTACCCAAATCAGCCAATTCATCCCACACAAACTGATTCTGACGGCTTGATCTTTGCCCAAGATGCTTAACTTGGTGCTGCTCAGCCCTCGAGCCTGTCAGCAAAGATACCCATTGTACCCAGGGCTGAAGCTGATCTGAGTCCGGGCCGAGGCCCCCGTCTGTACTGCGGGTGGGCAGGCTCAATAATCGCTGGATGTGTTTGAGTTTCAAACCCGAGGCACTCTGCTCAAGCAGCTGTAAGTTAAACTCGTTAAGAGCTATAAATAGGGTCTTGTGCGTCGCCACATCTCAAACTACAATTTGAGAACTTCTATGTCCACTGACTTCACAAGCTCCGCATCTAAAGCTTTTCATAACTTGGGCCGAGATATAAAGTCGCAGCCTATAGCTCAATGCATGCTTATCGTTCTGAGCCTGTATTTGATTTTTTCAGCGGTGAACTCAACACTTCAGCTGATTGTTAAACAAGAACCAATAGGTCTATTTGACTACCTCTACCTTTTAACACCCTTAACTTTGTCATTCTTCACCTGGGAGCTCTGCAGAAATCAACCCTGGCGTGAACTGAATGTTACCTCAGTCGCTCTGGTTGTTTTTTTGTCATTACTGTCTGCGGCTCCCCGGGCAATTGATGTTTCTGACTATGATCTATGGGGGGATGAGAGTGACCAGATTCTTCGCTCGATCCGCCCCTCAACCGATGGTCTGGCAAAAGAGGCCGCAATCATTCAAATGCCTCCAACGGAATTGCACAGAATCAACTCTGATCATGCCATCTTTGGCTATTCAATAATGACCTACCGTTGGTACTACTTTGTTCTTGGCTCCCTCGCACCAGTTCTCATATTTTTGTTGGCTGTACAACTGACGAAATCCTTCGCCTGGTCACTTTTGCCCTACTTCACCCTGACTGCACTACCAATTGCCATCAATCTGGCTAATGAAACAAGACCCTACTCTTCTGGCCTCTTCTTAATGTTAATCACGATGATATTTTTTGTGAACCAGCTGAAAAGTGCAGCCTATGAGAAGACATCACTTGCCTTAAGCTTGCTTCTGTTTCTGCAGTCTATCTGTCTACACTCTCAAGTCACTCTGACCTCTCTGGTTTTGATTGCAGCGATACTAATTTTGTTTGGTCATAACAAAGCTAAGTATTTGTTTCTGAACTGGCGAAACTGGATCGCAGTCACAATTTCGGTACCTGCTTTTATACATATTCTTACAACTGCTCGAGAGACTGGACTTTTGACCACCAAACCTTTGGGGTCCACGAACCAAGAGAACTTTTTTAGTCTTTTGTCTTCAGCCCT
>JABSOQ010000280.1 GCA_013216195.1 Bdellovibrionales bacterium | reverse complement strand
TGTAGTAAATCTCGAGCTTACCTAGTACATCACCGCCCAAATTCGACTTTTCAATATCATAAGCCCTTGCGTTTGAGCCTTTACCTAAAATGTCGAAAATGTTTGATGAAATCACATCGACTTCTTTAGGCATTGTCAGGTGCACTCGAATCTTGTCTTTCATGTCTTCACAATAGACCGCGCTGTAGACTTGATCATCGCTCTCTTGCATAGACACGAGCTCGAGTTTGAGATCTTTGCAGTTCTTCTGCATAGGCTTTTTAATTTTTTCTGCCCAGTTTATGGTAATGCTTTGGCCGTCGCCAAAGCGGTAGGTTTTCTTTAAGTTTGTTGAGATAAAGAAAATGCCTGTTGATTTGATTACCATGCCTTTTTGCTTTTTCTTGGGCGGGGCGACCTCAATGTCACTCTCGAGTTTAGCAAACCACCTGATCTCGTAGACGCCCTCTTTGTTCTTTTTCCATGAGAACTTTGATTTGACCTTGATGTCGCGTTTACTGCCGGGGCCTTTGAGGGTCGCTTTGGGCCGGTAATCAGTAATGTCTGCAAGTGCACCGAGACTCAAGCAAGCTAGCACTATGAGGGTAAAAAGATGTTTAATAGTTCACCCCAATCGCAAGCATTTGATTTGTAAACTCACCAATGGCCTCTTCTTCCTCGAGTACAGTGACTGTTTGTTGTTGAAAGCTAAAGCTGTAGCCAAATTCGCCTTCGAGCCCTTTTTTTAGTATTTCAACTTCAATCAATGAATGATCAGAGATCACTTGCGAGCCTATGCTATCGGTTCTGTAGGTCGCAGTAAACCACCAGTTGCCACCGAACTTAAACCCGAGCCTCGCACCGGCACCAGCTTGAAAGATCTCATAGGCAAGGCCTGCTCCGGCTTGTTCTTGAGAGGTGAAGCCGAAACTACCAAGTGGAGCTAAAATGAAGTCAGAATCACGAAAAAAATTAACGATGGCATAAGGAGTTAGCTGAGCGAGGTTGATTCGGCTCTCTGAGTCTTCAAGAGGTATCGTTGCCAAAATATCAAAGCCGACCATTATAGGGCCAAGAATTGATTGCGGAAAAGCTCTCGCCACTATTGTGGGCGTTTGATAGTCGGCATCTACGTTGCCCGAGAGAGCTAAGTTCGCGTAACCCAGCCCCACCGAGTAGTTGTTTGTCTTGTCATCATTGACTTCAAGCTCGGGCTTGGTTGAGACCAATTTAAATTGGTAGTCTTTGCCTTTGTAGTTGAAAACATAATCAGCAAGCTTGCCACGTGAAGTTTCAAAGGCTGTTAGATCATAAACCAGCCAGTTTTCACCCTTGCCGTCGATTTCAAAAATCGTCGAGCTTGAAAGTATCAAGTTGGCGTCGAAGCTGAGTTGCAAGCGTCTTTTGCCTTCTTGCTCCCAACAGTAGGCCTTGAAAAAGAAGGGTACCTCTGTGTCTGAGACCATGTCGACTTGTGAGTCTTTGCAATCTGAGACCTTAAAGTTTTGTTTTGGCGTCGGGGCCTCAATGCGCAGCTTGATCTCTCTGCCAGACTCAAGAGTGAGAGTGATTTCAGGCTCAAAACTTTCAGCCGTTATAAGTGCTTTTGTGTTGCCACGAGTTTTGATTTCAATATTGGTAGAATCTGAATCAATGTCTTCAAATGCCATCTTGTTAGAAACCTGAAACAGAAACTTCACCTTGTAGTGGCGAATGTTGTTTTTAATCGTCTCTTCATACCAGTAGGCTCTTGCTCTAGCCCACTTCGCCGGTTTAGCTGATTGGGCATTCACTACGACTACTGGTTTGAGCTTTATTTTTTCAATCGCAAATAAAGGCTGTGACAGCAGTGCGCAGAAAATGAGAGTGAGGAGTGCGAGTGAGCGATGCATTGTCTTAGAAGAGGTTCCTGTTGAGTTCAATTTCACTAAATGACTACTCTTTCAGTTTAGCCTAGATTGAAATTCAACTCTATGTAGCTGTTATCTTTAGAGCTTTAGGCGAGTCGACAAAGGTACATAGAACTTTGAGTAGCTAGAGTTCACGACTCAGAGTTGATGTCGCGGTGGTGTTCCGCTTAAGACTGAGCCCATCAAAGCCAATCAGTTTCTAGGGTTCGATATTGCTAATCACTTGGTTGAAAGTCTTGTACAGGAGCTCGCGCATCCAGACACTCGCGCTGTCTTTTTGATACTTCTTTGACCACATTAGCTTGATCTCAAAACTTGGCAGAGTCACCGGTGGCTCAAACACTTTGATTTTGCGTCGTTTTTCAAGACTAAGTAAAAACCGCCTGGGCGCAGTTAAGATGCAGTCTGAGTTCTCCAGTACAAAGGGCGTGCTCGAAAAGTTAGACACAGTGTGAGTGAGAATGCGGGTACTGTTGAGTTTTTCGAGAGCACTGTCGACTACACCTTTTACCCGGTCGCCACTGCTGGTCATGGTGTGGGGGTAAGAAAGAAAGTCTTCAAGTTTCATTTTTGATTTAAACAAGGGGTGCGATGACCTCGCTGCTGACACGAATGTCTCTTTGTAGAGAACCTTTCTCATCAAGATCGGCATATCAAAGCTTCTGACCCCGATTGCCAAATCGATCTCTGAGTTTGTGATTTGGGCTGGCAATAAGTCGGGGTTCCATCTGATCAGTCTAACGCCAATGTTGGGTGCCGACTTGCTTAAGCGTTTCAAGATTTGAGGCATGAACATTTGCTCTACGATGTCGGTCGTCGCGATGTAAAAGACTTTGTTTGATGTCAT
>JABSOQ010000279.1 GCA_013216195.1 Bdellovibrionales bacterium | reverse complement strand
ACCCCAACTCAATTGTGCCGGCTGATTTTAACAACGATGGCTTTGTTGACCAGGCTGTGGTGAATCGTGGCGACAACGAAGTTCAGGTAATGCTTGGAAACGGTAGAGGCTTTTTTACAGCGCTTGGTGTGCCGGCTTTATTTACCGCACCTGGGCCGAACTTCATTACCGCTGCAGATATCAACTTTGATGGCCATCAAGATATTTTTATTTCTCAGCAAGATGCGAACTCGGTCAGAATGTATTTGGGCACTGCAGGGGTAACTTTTGCGACCCCAGTTGATTTGCCAACGGGCTCACAGCCTTCATCAGTGATGGTGCAAGACTTCAACAAAGATGGGCACCTCGATGTTGTGGCAACTGCTTCAGGTGTCAATCGCTTCTCGTTCTTTCCAGGTCGAGGAGATGGCACCTTTGGAACACGATCTGATTTCAATACAGGAGCTCAGCCGACTGCGATTTCGTTTGGTGACATCAATCTCGACGGTTTCACCGACCTATTGGTTACGAATCAATCTGGCAATAGTGTCGGCATTCACTTGTCAAATGGTGATGGCACCTTTCAGCCAGAGAGTACGCTGAACACTCAACCGGGCTCAAATGGTGTCAAGGTGGCTTTTTTGAACGCAGACCCTGTGCCTGACATTGTTGTTTCTAACGAACTTGGAGCTTCAATTTCAGTTTTTATTGGTAGGGGAGATGGCACCTTCAATGCAGCCGTTAACTACTCTGCAGGGGCCACCCCGACACGCCTCGCACTGTCTGATTTGAATAACGACTCTTACCCCGATGTTGTCGTTGGCAACGGCATTAATAGCACGATCACGGTTCTGTTTGGTTCGCCTTTTGGTGACTACTCAGTTTCCACAATTATACCTGTAACAGCGAATGTGGTGGGGGTTGATCTTGCTGACTTTAACAACGACAAGAAAGTGGACATTCTTTATTTAGATGGCACCTCAGGCTCTTCCCGAGTGCTGATAGGGCGGTGAGCGAGTGTCTGTGAAGTTGATACTGATCTCTGCACTCCTATTGCTTACGACTCTTGGTTGCCGAGAGGGGCAGAAGAATGAAGCTCCGGCCTCGATTCCAATTCTAACTTCAGACTATGAGGTTCTAGACTACACAAGTACTGAGGCCTCTGTTGAAGTGAGTGGGCAGATTGCTCTTGAAGGTGTTAACCCTCTTGATTTCTTAGAGATTTACACCAATCCGTTTTGTCAGGGTAGCATCGTAGGCACAACAACAGCTCAAGACTTTCAATTGAGCGGTGTTGAGCTACAGTTGCCGGTAAGCTTGCCGGTCGAGCTTTACTTGTCTACCGCCAACAGCAGCGATTGTTTGCTGTTTGGAGAGTTTGACCCTGTAGTGCTTGAGCCAGTTGCTCCTACCTTTCGGCAGTTTTCACCGGAGTCGCCAAGTGATTCGACTTGGGAGCCAGGCATTTTTGGAGAAGCTTATCCGAGTTCTTCGAGTGTGAGTTTTTTCAGCGACAGTACCTGTACAATATCAGTAGGTGATGGCTCTGTTGAAGACTTTGGCTCAATTGGCGTTCAGATTAGCCTAACGCCGAATGCTTTGACTTCAGTGTATGCAAAAACGATAGATCCTTTAGGCGGGGAGTCTTCTTGCGCTGAGATGGGCGAGTTTCGTCATGCCAATTCAACTCTAGAATCACCTGTGTTTGTGACGATTGACCCCGCAAGCCCAAACAACACATCGAACACGCCAAGAGTTTACGGAACTTCGCCTTTGCTAACTGAAGAGGTTCGCATTTACTCAGACTCGGGTTGCCTATTCTTATTGAACTCTGGTGAGCCCGCCGATTTTGAAAATGATGGCATTCAGCTGGCTCTTCCGGCAAACACAACAAATCAGATATACGCCCAAGCTGTCGACAGCTTAGGTAACACCTCTGTTTGTACGTTTATGACCAGCTACGTTTTTGATACCATTGGGCCAGCAAACCCAAGCTTCACTTCGGTTTCACCACCCTCTCCAACAAATACGACGACTGCACCAGTGCTTGTCGGTACTGGGCCTTCAGATTCGTTAACCACTCAGTTCTTTGACAGCTCGCTCTGTTTGGTGCAGATAGGCTCAGGTCTAACCTCTGCCTTTGGTTCAACAGGTTTGATTGCTAGTGTTGGCTTCAACACCACGACTGATATTTACGCTAAGAACTTCGATGCTGCCGGAAATGATTCTGACTGTATTTTAATGACAAGTTACAAACACAATACCATTCCGCCAGAGGTGCCGAGCTTTGGCGGTACTGACCCAGTCTCCCCAACAAATTTGACGACTGACCCGTTGATATTCGGAACCGTCGCTACATTTACAACGAGCCTTGATTATTACTCTGATAGTGGCTGTGTCACTATGGCCGGGCAAGGCACGACGTCTGAGTTTGAAGGTGCTGGAGTTCAAGTAACTTTGGCCTCAAATGTGGTGAATGAGGTCTATGTAAGAGTTTGGGATCTCGAAGGCAACGTTTCAGCATGTAATTTTTTGGGTACCTACGATCATTCGAACATTCCGGCGCCAGACGTTGGTTTTTTGATGACCTTTCCCGCCTCGCCGACTCGTTCATCTACAAATCCATTCGTAATTGGTACGGCAGATGGCACGATCTCGCAGGTTGAGATCTTTGACGACAACCTCTGTACCAATTCGCTGGGTGACGGCACTCGTGCTCAGTTTGCCTCGTCGGGTGTGCAGATCTCGGTGCCTGCGAACTCAACGACTAATCTTTTTGCTCG
>JABSOQ010000028.1 GCA_013216195.1 Bdellovibrionales bacterium | reverse complement strand
CAAAGAAACATTTATGGCCTAGAAGACTTCGAAAACAACCTCATTGACCTAGATGTTTCAGAGGGAGTGTTGCAGGTTGCTGCTGGCACATCTTCAATTTGCTTGCTAACCGACGACAGAACAGTTTCTTGCGCTGGTGGTCTGGGTGATAACACTGCAGCTGGCTTTCAGCAGGTTCAAGATCTTGGCACTGATGTTCGTCAAATTTCCTCAGGGGGTATGGGTGGCTACGCTCGAGTCTGCTCAGTAAATGGCAGCGGGCAAGCTCGTTGTTTTCCGCGCTTTCCTGAGTTCGAGCCTTGGTGGCCAGAGGTTGAGGCTCTAAATGATGTGGCACAAGTTGAAATTTCTCAAGGTCACACTGGGGCTGGGTGCATCTTAAACAACTCAGCAGAAGTTTTTTGTTGGGGAGTACTAGGCACCTGGGACAGTGACACAGAAGAAATTGATGAAAATGGAGACCCTGTCAGAGGCTTAAGAAAGATCAATGGTCTTCCGCCGGTTTTGAAAATTGCGGCGGGAGGTCACTGGGGCCATTATTGTGCTATATCTTTTGAGCGCGAACTCTACTGTTGGGGGATGAATCAGTATGGCCAAGTGGGCGTTGATCTGGCATTAGCTGATCAGCAGTCGTCGCAGTCGTTCGCAGTGACACAGCCACACCGAGTTGAGGGCATAGGTCGTGTGCGTGATGTGAGCCTGGGGGCTGAGCACAGCTGTGCCTTGAATGAAAGTCATGAAGTGTATTGCTGGGGGCAGAACATGTCGGGCCAACTAGGTAACCGGCTCTACAAGCGCACTCATCTTCCTCAATTGGTGGGTCAAGGAGCTTCTGACCTGCGCTTATCGGCTAGCGGTAATGCCACGCACATTTGGGATAGCAGAGGCCACTGGGCAACAGGCCTAACAGCAGATCTGACTATAGAGCCAGCAGCAGTTCTGACCTCTTCGCCCAGTAACTGAGTCTTTATCAAATAGACTGAAAGTTATCTGTCGTACGAAAAGCTAAAGCCACCGTTGTAGCGAAAGCCCTCAAGGCCTTCTTCGGCAGTTACGTGACCTTCTTTTTTGTAGAAGCTGCCATCGTAGCGAATGAGGTTTGTGCCTTTGATGTAAGTGCCTCGTAGAGCAATTGTTGACTGCATTCCCATAAAATCAGTCAGAAATGCGGCTGTGAAAACGACCTCTCCGGCTTCGTTGCGAGTCGTCCAAAAGTTTGTGGTTCTCCACTCAAACCTTTCGCCTTTTAAAACCACTTCGCCTTGGCCTCGTGAGGGCACATCTAGCGTGACGCTTCGGCTTACCAATTCGCCACCACGAACTTTGTAGAAGATCTCGCCATCAACGTCAGCGGCAAAAGAGCTTTGAGCAAATAGAGTTGCAAACAATAGTGCAAATATGAATTTCATGACATTCCCCCTCCTCATTACATCTCCAGTGCTATCAGTTGACCTTCAGCACTGTCTAACCTGATCATTTGTTGGGCAAGAATCTGTTGTGGAGACCACGTAAAAGAGTTCTTTTTTTAAAATACGCCAAAGACGCGTGAGTGGGGCAACGGTGAATATCAATGCTGGCTGCAGAGACCCTTTGTTAAGTGAACAAGGGTATTGGTTCTCTTCTTACCTGTTAAAGAAATAACCTTAGGATTGTGGAAAACACTGCGGATATCTCCGATATCTATTTTTTCAATCTTCTCATTTAGTTAATCGATAGGGTCTAGTTTTGGTATTTAAGCGTTCCACATTTATGCGGGTCTTTTAAAGGTGATCTGAATTTTTGTGTAGCGCTACAATAGGCCCGCTAGCCTGTGGCTGCGGGTCAGTGTTGAGTTCAACAGTTTCAGCTCGAAGTCTTCTTTTGAATTCTTCGAGCTCCTCTTACTGAAATTGAACTTGCTTGATTTCCTCCCCCATATTTCTATGCCGCTTGGGCCTCGACTCCCTGTTGGAAGGTCTCGTAAATATAGATTGGTATATTGAGATCGGCCAGAGAGCTCTCAAGCTCTGGTTTAACGTCAGACCAGTCTAGGCCCCCGACGCCTGTTGCAAGCCTTGTGATCGCAATACTCTTAACATCGCCTAGGTCGCCAAGTTCTGACTTGAGATTTTTAAGTGTATGGTGAACATGGGTCATTGAGGCTTTGCCAGAATGATCGTTTTTTGACTTTGGAGCATCTTGAGTCATCAGGTTGATAACGTAGGGGCCGCCGGCACCCTTCCAGCTCCATACGTCGCCCTCTTTTGGGCTCTTGGTTTTGCAGAAGTGACGAAAGTCTTTGTACATTGCCGGCCAGTTCTCACGCAGCGAAAGTGCAAGCCCCTGTTTGAAGTCATCGTTTGGCGCAACACCATGAACGATAGCATCTGCTTTGGTTTTTAAGATGTCGCCTTGTACGTATTTGATCATTAGTGTTCTCCTTTTTGCGTGAAATAGTGAAGAGCGTCTGTGGCTGTGAAGATGCCCAAGGGCTGTCGTCAGTAGCTGAAACAATGACACTACCAATTTTCTTTTGATGCATAATCATTGCGACTTGAAAGACATCCATGTTTGGCTCAACCACTATGGGCTCGTCAGTCATGATGTCTTCAACTTTTACGTTTTCGCTCTTCTGATACTTTTCAGCTTTGCGAATGTCGGTGTCGCTAAGAACCCCAACAAGGTGTCCGCCATCAAGCACTGGTAAGTGGTGGCATGAATACTTGAGCATCATGTCCTTGGCGGTCTCTAGATTCATATCGTGTCCAACAGAATGTGGAACCTGGGTCATAAACTCGGTTACTGGTGAAGACATATGAGCGCTCCTTTCACAAATGTCCCAAGAAAAAGACAATTAGTCCCAGATCTTTATTGATTTGGGCCTTTTGAACTCTTAAGGGTCAATTATTGTGCCAGTGCTATCAGCAGAAGTTAGACCAGCTAGGCGGCGCTTCATTGTTAGATATGAATATATAGATATGCTTTTTAAGCAAAAGCCTATCTGGCAATTGGAGGGTCAGGGGCTTTGTAAGAAAATGGTCAGGCTAGAGAAACGAGCTAGTCCTCTATTAAGAAATCGGCGATTTCATCTGAGTAAGACCACCAAGCGCGGAATATGCCCCAAACGTGGCTGGCCTCAATCTCCCAAACTTGAGCCTGCCAGTGTTCGGCCAATTTGTACTGGTGGTGAGTCGGCACAGTCGTATCTTCTGTTAAAACAAAAGCACCGAGTCGTACACCTTCAGCAGGTTTAGACATCTCAGTCGGTTCTAGGTTAAAGACTTTCGACAGCTCTTCCGCGTATTCAGCCTCTGTCGAGAATCCGTATTTTTCATATCTTTGATCTCGAGCCTTAGCTAAGTCTGATTGATCAGACTGCGAAATGACTTCAGCCACCGGGGCACCGGCGCCAATGATCAGATAGCGATCAGGTCTGTCAAACATTGCAGCAATCAATGAAGTGAAAATGCCGCCAACACTTGTACCGAGAACCGAGATGCTGTGTGTGTCTGGTATGTTGAGCATTGTGACTTCAAAGGCTTTCATCGCGCGTTCATGCAGTGTTTGATGAATGCTGAGTTCGAGAGTTGATTCGCTCAACCCCGTCCAATTTGTCAAAACGATAGCGGTAGCGCCTCGTTTCGCAAATTGCTTTGCGTATGATCTTTCAAGGCGAGTTACTCCACCCGTGGGTGGATAGATTACAACTGTGCGACCGACATCTTTTACCCAACCGTAAGGCTTGTAAACCAGAACATCGACTTCAAAGCTAGATGCGGGGTCTTTAAAAACTGTCTCATCTTGTAGCTGGGCTAGAGCGCAGCCTGGTGCCAACAACAAAATGAACAAAATCTGTGCTACAACCTTCATGCATCCCCCTTTTGGTCTAGGCATCTTGCCAAAGCTCTCAATTGCTATCAATACGGCGTCTCAGGTTTTGAACTGGCATTCAGCCAAATTCATTTTTGGGGCAGCAGAGTTTGGCTATTGCAAACTGTTCATCTTATACTTGTTGAGATGAAGAATTCTTTTCTGAAAATACTTGGGTTCAATTGTTCTTTGATTGCTTTGGTCTTCATCTGTGTTGAAGCCTATTTGGCAGCCAGCGATAGTAAGGTGCCCGACAATGTCTTTTTTGAAAGTCAGTCTTGCTATGACCATTCTGATAAGCGGGTCGGCTACAAGCCCAAAGCGAATTGCCAAAATACGACCAAGAGAACTTATGATGGCGATGTGATTTATGAGGTTAAGCTTTTGTTTGATGAGCATGGCCGGCGAACAGGTCCTGCCGATTCTTCTAAAGAGACCGAGCCCTCAAAGGCTGGCATAGAGGTTAAAGATCAAAACCATGGTTTTGTAGTTCTGCTGGGCGACTCTAACACTTTTGGTGAAGGCCTCTCATTTAAGGCGTCTTTGGCGGGTCATCTGTCTGCACAGACTGAATCTGAAGTACTCAATTATGCAGTGCCGGGTTACGGTCTCAATCACATACTTGCACAAGCTGAAAGCGGTCGTTTTGAAAAAGAGATCGAACAAGATTCAGGCTACTTTCTGCTGCTTCTCAATGAAAACCTTGTAGAGCGCATCGTCGGAGACTGGGATTACTTGATCTACTCTTATCATAGCCCTAAATACGGTTGGGGGAGTGATGGCAAGCTAGAGTACAAGGGTAGCTTTATTGAGGAGTCGCCAATATCAACTCGGCTAATTAGGTTGCTAGCAAAATCAAAACTGGCAGAGCGCATCTGGTGGACTTACCTCAGCCCCGGCAATCGTTTTTTGGGTAAAGAAAGAAAGCGATTGGTCTGCCAGGCGCACAAGCAGCTCAACCAGCAGCTGAAGGCTCAAAAGCCTAAGGCAAAGCTAGTAGTGGTGCTTTCAATTAAGGCCAACGAGATGCCAGATAATTACTTAGACTGTTTAGCGGGTGAGGGAATCGAGGTTCTGAACTTTTCTAGGCACCCAAAATTTCAAGATCATAACAGGGCGAAAATAGCCCCTGGCAAAGAGAATCACTTTAACTCTGACTACAACAAAGCACTATCTAACCAAATAGCGAACTGGTTTTCTCAGCAAAATTAGAGCGCGACAGGGCCACAAGCCAGCCTCTCTCATCAAAGAGCTTCAGAAAGGGCTATTGATTACTGCGCCTTCTGAAAAGGGAGTGGGGCAGATCTATTGGATAGTTAGGCTGATAGAGCGAAAATAGCCCGAGCATCCTGCTCAGGCACGGTGTGGGTTCGGTATTCAAAGTAAGATTTCTCTACTCGGGCGCATTGTCACTCAAGTGCAGTCTGAGGGCTTCCGCACGGCCTTTCATGCCAGGGCACAGTATGTCGACATTGGTTTCAGTTCGAGTGCCCACAGTTCTGTTCGAGTTTTTGTTTTTGTAAATGTCTGTGTAGACTTCGAGTCGAAGGCTGCAATTGTTTTTGACTCTGACGTTGTAGACTCGGAGTCGTTCTACGGCAAAGTACCTGCGGCTTTTTATTTCGTTAACCTCAGAATGAACAAGTCTTACAGAGGAGACCGCGGTTTGACCTTTGCGAAGCTTCATCATGGCTTCGTATGACTTTTGGCTCAAGAATGTGATGTTTCGCTCTGAATTGGCTGTTTTTAGAATGGTAAGAGACTTTCCTAGGTGATGCATCTCTGCAAAGCTCATTGCCGGCGAAAGCATTGCGAACAATACTGCAATTTTGATAAGTGAGTTTTTCATTTTCTTCCCCTCGTTAAGCTTGAGCTTGGATCTTAGAGATTTGATGAAACGAGTTGAACAGACATTGATGTCTAGAAAACTCGATGTCTCAACTTGAGACTGCCCAGTGCCCACAAAAAAGCCTCAAGTGCTTGTCACTTGAGGCGACGTCATTTGTTTCTAGGTCAGTGAAGGTTACATGCCGGTTTCTTTTTCCCAGACCACTCGGCCGCAACCAAGCTTTTCAACTTTACCCCATTTGTAATTGTCGCCACATTGTCGGATCGTGTAGTCGAATTGCTTTTCATATTTGACTTGTTGGCTGCCGCATTGGCGCGCTTCTAGAATCTTCACTTTGCCAGGAGCGCAAACACTTGGCAGGCCTTGGTTAACTCTGTGCTGGGCCCCACTTATGATTTTTCGAACTCCACTTGTGTGCACCAAGAACTGGTTTAAAAATGTTGTGCGTACTTGGCTTTGAGTGAGTTTCTTTGAAGTAATCATGCGTAAGCTGAGGCCGTTACTTAGCTTGCGAAGCCAGTGATTGTTTTGAACAGCGCTTCGGTAGTTGATAGCTCTTCTTTTCATTTCAGTATCTTTGATGCTGCCAGCTTGCTGATGAATTCTTAAGAAGCTAAATCCAATTACGAAAGCCTCTTGGTAGCAAAAGCCACCTCTTTTATAGAGGCCTCTGCAGGTGCCAACATAGCCATTAAGATGACTGAAGTGCGATTCGTTGAGTTTACCAAGTTTCTTGTAGTACCAGTCTCCGCCGCCTAAAAGGCTCAATTTACGCCCCTTCTCGAGACCAGCGTGAAGAATTTCGTGGAACAAAACAGCTGGGCCGTATTTGTCGACATCTTTTTTTGCTAGAAAAACGACATCAAGTTTCTTGCTATAGAAAGATGAAGGTAAGTCGCTGTAGATGGCGATTCTGACACCTCTTAGACCTAACTTAGAAATGGGCTCAAGAAGATTAGACTCACGCAGTGACTTCACCAAACGTTTGATCAACTTGTTCGACTTAGGGGCCACTTTGTATTTTGATATGTCGATCTGCTCTGCACCCAATTTGCCACTGAATTCGCGTACGGCATCGACAAAACCCTCAATGTCGTGAGCAATAAAGCCAAGTAAGCCATCGTTTTGGCTTGAGATCATTCCGACCTCAGGGCCTGTAAGACCAGTGGTATCACTTAGTGCAGTGTTGGCTGCATCTAAGATGCCTTCGACCTCTTCAGAGTAAGTTTGAAGCGCTAAGCTCATAATGCTCGATCTCTCGTTTTGAGGTACGCCCTGTTTGGTCATCGCTCGGTCAGCCATTTCTGCAACAACTGCTGCGGCAGACAAGGCTGAGTCATAGCCACTATCTGGGTTTGAGCTAGTATCTATTCCAATTGAAAGATAACCACTGTAACCTGCAACCCCACTATGGCTGCCCCCAAAATTAGAGCCCATTCCAATGCTATCGCGAGAACCAACGTCAATCGTGCCGCCAGCTGATAAATAGCCGTCTTGTTGGCCTTGAGTCCATCCGCCAGCGTTGTTGAAGCCTTGATCATTAGTGCTAGTGTCACCACTGAAAGCACCTGATGACCAACCACCGGTTTCGCCGTCGCCTCTTGGGTCATTGTTATCCATATCCCATGCACTGGCTGAGCTGTGTGCAAGAATTAAAGCCACAATAGTCGATAGTAGTTTTGATTTTTTCATTGTATTCCCCTCTTCGTTTGACCACGTAAGGAACTTGAAGTTCCCCTTCCCATGAATCTATTAAAGCAAGAGGGTGTAAGGTAATTGGGTAACAGTTGTGTCTTTTAAAAAGCTGGTGAAAACAGAGGTTTAAGTAACCTACTAGAATGTGAACTGAGCTTGGCCGCCGCCACCTTCCCAGGTGTCACCTTGACCGAAGCGGTCCATATCGAAAGTGAACATGAAATTGATGCGGCCATCGGCTTCGGGCCAAATAAAGCTCCAAATGATGTTGGTTCGATGATTGAAGGTTTGGTCGTGAACATTGCCAAAGCTGACTTTGTCATTGTCGTTATCCCAGTGCCAGGCCTGTTCGTATTCAATGGCCAATGTGTCGGCCCTAGATGCTGGGCCGACTCGAAAGCTGTATTCAAAGAAGGGGAGAGCTGTGAACTGCTCAACCGTGCTTTGTTGAACAGTCTCCCACCATTTGCCAAGCCCTCTAAGGCCAAAGCGTGTTGGAAGCCACTTTGGTCTTTGTGCAGGTAGAGTGGCGATTTCGGCCTCGAGCCTTTGCATTCTCCAAAAGTCGGCGTTGCTAGGGTCGGTTAAGCTTTGCTCGCCTTCGTATTTGTTATCAAAGCCCACTCTAAAAGTTGTGACAGAGCCAGAGTCATGCTTTTGAATTCTGCGAAAGCCGGCGACCCACTTCGAGTAGATGTACCTCTCACCTGTGGTTTTGTTTTTAAGATTGAGCCTCGGCTCGTAGCGACCAAAAAACTCTGACATGTGACTTTCATCACTCCACTTGTGGGCTGCGAACACAGCCCAAGGTGAAGCATCAAAGAAGCCGTCGTCTTCTGACTTGGTATTAAACGAATGCTGTGGCAGCCAGTACGAAACAGTGGTTTCAGCCCTTTGAGACCAAATGTAGTCGAGGCGAACACCGCCATCGAGGTTCTGTTTGTTTGATAGGAAGTTTGCTAGAATTGACGTTCGAATCTTGGGCCAAAATCTATGGCCAAACTCAATTAGCAAGTTCTGTTGCTGATTGTAAAAGTCTTCATGCTGAACGTACATGATGCCAGCTCTCGAAGTGTCGCTAAGCTGATTTCTCAGCCTCAAGCGCTCTTCGACCTGAAAACTCTTAGCACTCAAGCTGCCTGTGCTGCCGATATAAAAGTTGTCGTTACTCCAAACTACGGCCTCGTCTTCAAGCCTTCTCGAGAAACTTCGAATGTCTGAGTGGTACTCGCCATCAAAGTTGCGAGGTTGCTCGAGCTGCTCTATTTCTTTGGGGTCAAAAAACTGTAGCTCTGGCCAGAGCTCAAAGGCTGATGCTGAGCTGGCAAATGCAGGAGCCAATGCGATAGCTATACTTCTCAGAATGAAGTCTGATAACCGAACCCTGCACATGATGAATCCCCCTGCCTTCAATGCTCATGTGAGCTAAGACTTTTGAGACTCTCGCTTGGCCTTAAAGAAAGTACGCAGAATCTCAGAGCACTCCTGTTGTAGCACGCCTTTCACAACCGCGCAGTTATGATTCAGTCTTTCATCGGTCGTAATTTGGTAAACCGACTCAATGGCGCCACCTTTAGGGTCAGTTGCGCCATAGACCAGGGTGCGAATGCGAGAGGCAACAATTGCTCCCGCGCACATCACGCAAGGCTCGAGGGTGACGTAAAGATCGCAGTCTGACAGCCGCCATCTGCCGAGTTTTTTGCTGGCCGCTTCGAGAACTTCGATCTCAGCATGCCTGGTGGCGCAGAGGTCGAGTTCTTTGCGGTTATGACTCGACGCAATAATCTCACCATCCATTACCACGACGGCTCCAACCGGTACTTCTCCAAGCCTCTCGCCTTCGCGGGCCTCTTCGAGGGCTACAGATATGAATTTTTCATGTAATTCTAGCTGTTTAGAGTCCAAGACTGCGACCTTTGTCTGCTCTGATTTTCTCTACCTATTCAGAGGTATGTGTTTGTCTTTTGAGCAGGGTTTTGCTACACCCTATGCTTTCCGTCAACGTCTCAGCTCAGCCAAGAGAAGGGCAGGTGATTATTTTGGCACAAGTGAGAGTCAGAGATAACGAGGCTTTCGAGCAAGCTTTCCGTCGTTTTAAGAAAGCATGCGAAAAGTCAGGTATCCTTTCAGAGGTTAAGAAGAGAGAACACTTCGAGAAACCTTCAATTCGTAAGAAAAAGAAGTCTATTGCTGCCCGTAAAAGACTTATGAAAAAGATGAAAAAGGGCCACTAAGGCCACTACTATTTCCAGGTGAAGCAGTCAGTTATGTGCTGACTGCGTAACCTCATTCTTCAATGAAGGAGCATTCTGTGAGTCTAAAATCAAAAATTTTAGATGATTTGAAGTCAGCAATGAAGAACAAAGAAGCGGATCGCCTATCAGCGATCCGTTTTTTGCAGTCAGCGATCAAGAACAAAGAGATCGATCTTCGGCCAAAAGAAATCACCGACAACGACATCATGGATGTCTTGAAGAAATCTGCTAAGCAACGCAAAGACTCGATCGAACAATACGAAAAAGCTGGTCGAAACGACCTAGCTGAAAAAGAGAAGTTTGAGTTGTCAGTGCTTGAAGAGTACTTGCCAGAGCAACTGTCAGAAGAAAAAGCCGCTGAAGTTGTGGCCGCAGTGATCGCTGATCTCGGAGCGAGCTCAATGAAAGACATGGGCGCTGTGATGAAAGAGGTTCAGGTTCGCACTGCTGGTGCTGCTGACGGCAAGATGCTTTCTGGTTTGGTCAAATCGAAGTTAAGTTAGGTTTTCTACTTTTGGGGGGATTAGCTTTTGAGCTTTTCGCAAGATTTTATTGATAAGGTCTTAGAGGCCAATGATCTTGTAGACTACATATCGCAAGACACTCAGCTTAAGTCTTCCGGTGGTGGCGGTGGCTCACAGCTTATGGGCATATGCCCCTTTCCAGACCATATTGAAAACACCCCGAGTTTTTCAGTAAGCTCTTCAAAGCAGGTCTATCACTGCTTTGGTTGTCAGAAATCTGGTAACATTATCACTTACCTTAGAGAGATGCGTGGCCTGAGTTTTCCGGAGGCCATCGAGCAGCTGGCCAACAAAGCTGGTATTCCTATCCCGAAAGATGAGATGCCTCGCAGAGAGGTCGACAAAGAGGTAAGCCGCAAAAAAGAAATGGTGGCACTGAACGAGATGGCTCGTGTGGCGTTTCATAAGAACCTTATGGAGCTACCTAAGTCACATGCAGTATGGCAGTACTTGCAAAAGCGAGAGTTCAGCGAAGAGATCATTGCGGAGTTTGAACTTGGCTACGCGCCAGATGATTGGGAGCAGTTGTCTAAAAAGATCATGGGCCGATCAAAGTCGCTAGAGCTGGCTAGCCAGGTTGGTCTCGTACGCAAGCGCAACAAAGGCACTGGTTTTTACGATTTATTTCGAAACCGTTTAATGTTTCCGATCGTGTCTCACAAAGATGAATGCGTAGGCTTTGGCGGCAGGGTCTTAAGCAAAGAAGATCAGCCGAAGTACCTGAACTCGCCAGATTCAGATGTTTTTCATAAAGGCCGCTTGTTCTACGGCCTCGACAAGGCGGCAAAGTACATTCGTTCAGCTGACAAAGTTGTGATTGTCGAGGGCTACACAGACTTGATCGCCCTGTATCAGGCTGGAATTCGCTGCGTGGTAGCGACCCTAGGAACGGCTCTTACAGCCCAGCACGCAAAGCTCCTGAAGCGCTACACTCGCAACGTGTATGTGCTGTTTGATGGCGATGGGGCGGGCAGAAGAGCCGCAGAGAGAAGCCTACCAATTCTGCTAACAGAGGGCCTTTTTCCGAAAGGTTTGATTCTGCCAGACAAGGTAGACCCAGATGAGTTTTTGAAGGCCGAGGGCCCAGAAGAGCTGCGTAGACTGCTTTCTACGAGCCCTGACCTTTTTGAGTTGATTCTAATTGAGAATCTTAAAGGCTTTGGTGGCCATGCCAGCGAAAAAGTGCAGATCTTAGAGAAGTTAACTCCGGTTTTGCACTCAATTACCGATAAGAGATTATTAGGGCTTTACTTACAGTCCATTGCAGGAAGGCTTAACGTCACGCCTGAATGGGCCTGGAAATCCATCAAGAACTCAAAGCCCAAGGAACCTCAGCAGCAAGCCACGGCACGGCAAAAAACTGAAGATAATCAGGGTGTTAGAGAATTGCCAGAGAGCTTAATTGACCTATCAAAAGCAACGAAGATCGAAATCGAGCTGATCAACGTTTGCTTATTAAACGAAAGCGCCCTTCAGATGGTCATAGACTATGAAGCGGGTGCTGAAATGGCGACTGCCACAGGCGCTCAGGTGCTCGGCCTAATTGTTGAGCGTTATGGACAGATGCCTTCTAAATTTGATACGTTAACGGCTTATCTTCAGAGCAGAGTGGAGCCACGCGAATTGGTCGCGAAACACCTTAAGAAGCCACTATCTGAGATGGAATCCGAGGGGGCAAAAAAGTTGGTCAACGAATGCGTAAAAAGGCTGAAAGCTGCCAAATTGCGCCAAAAGCAACGTGAGTATGCCAACAAATTAGCAGATCCCTCTTCAAAAAATATGGCAGAGCAGTTGGAACAGATAATGAATATCCACAAAAGTCGACATTCATTAAATCGTGAAAATGGGTCAGAAGAATAGGCCCGACGGAGTCAAAGTATGAACACGCAAGAGCATAATGCATCTTCAGAAACCACACCAATTGAGCTTTCAGTACAAGAACAACATGTGCTGATTAAGCAAGAAATTCAGCGGTTTACAGCTATCGCCAAAGAAAAAGGCGTGCTGAGCATCGAAGAGATTAATGAGCTTCTTCCGCCCGAGATCGTAGCAGCCGAGGTATTGGACCACTTTATGCAGGCCCTCGAGGTAGCTGGTGTAGAATTTACTGAGTCGTCAGAAAATAGTAAAGACGATGAGACCAGCGACACCTTCTACCTAGCTGATCCAAACGCGACTGAAGAAGAAGAAGAAGAGAAAGAAGTTGCTGAAGACACTAAGAGCAACGACCCAGTTAGACTCTACTTAAGAAAAATGGGAAGCGTCTCTCTACTCACTCGTGAGGGTGAGGTTGAAATCGCGAGACGTATCGAAGACGGTGAGAGAGGGATCGTGAAGGCGATTCTAATGTCGCCGATTGGTACCACTGAGATTATTCAGCTTGGAGAGCGCCTTGAGCAAGGCCGTTTGAAGGTGAAAGCGATCTTTAGGGGTCTTGAGGACGAAGAGACTCAGTACGACGAGCAAGAGTACGTCGAAAAGATTCACGAGCTTATTGGTCATGTAAAAGATTATCGTAAAAGTGCCACTAAGATCTTTGGCACATTGAAAGACGTCGAGAGAGGTTCTGCTGAGGCGAAAAAAGCCCAACAAGACCTTGAGAAGCTAAACGATGAATTGATGGCTAACTTTGAGACCATCAACTTCAACAGAAAGACGATCAACCGAATTGTGATCAAGTTTAAGAACTTGGTGGGCCGAATGACTGAGCTTCGCAGACGTCGCAAAACGGCGATTGAGCGTACGTTCAGTAAAGACATTCAGACTCTGATCGACAGAGCTAAAGTGCTTGAGAGCTCTGACCAAGAGGTTTCAAAAATGACTCGCGAGACTGGCTTGAGCTACAACCAGTTCCGCTCTCATTACTTGCATGCCTCTGATGCCGAGACTCGCTTGAATCGTTTGATTGAAGAGACTGAGATGAGCTTTGATTGGATCAGAGATACCTACACTAGCATCTGGAAAGGTGAGCGTGAGGCTGACAAAGCGAAGTCTGAGTTGGTTGAAGCCAACCTAAGACTCGTGGTTTCGATTGCTAAGAAGTACACGAACCGTGGTCTTCAGTTCTTGGATCTGATTCAAGAAGGAAACATCGGCTTGATGAAAGCCGTTGATAAGTTTGAGTACCGTCGAGGTTACAAATTCTCAACTTATGCGACTTGGTGGATCCGCCAGGCGATTACCAGAGCAATTGCTGATCAGGCTAGAACCATTCGTATTCCAGTTCACATGATTGAGACGATCAACAAATTGGTTCGTACTTCTCGTTATCTTGTTCAAGAGCTTGGCCGAGAGCCGATTCCTGAAGAGATTGCAGAGAAGATGGATATGCCAGTTGATAAAGTTCGCAAAGTATTGAAGATCGCCAAAGAGCCAATCAGTCTTGAGACTCCGGTTGGTGAAGAAGAAGACTCACATTTGGGAGACTTCATCGAAGACAAGAAAGTGATCAACCCTTCTGAGGCGATTGTGAACTTGAACCTAGCTGAGCAAACGAGACGAGTTCTTTCAACTCTCACAGCTAGAGAAGAGAAAGTGTTGAGAATGCGTTTTGGTATCGGTGAAGAAAGTGACCACACTCTCGAAGAAGTGGGTCAAGACTTCAACGTGACTCGTGAGCGTATTCGTCAGATTGAAGCCAAGGCCTTGCGTAAGCTCAGGCACCCAAGCCGCTCAGGCAAGCTCAAGGGCTTCATGGACGGTGTGCCTGACCCAACCGGTGGTACCGCTGAGTAGTCTATGTGACTTGACTCAAAGCTCTTAGTAGCTAATTCGATTTTTAAATTTTTGAAAGCTCCCTAACGGGGGCTTTTTTTTTGGCTCCACAGCGGGCCCGTTTTGTCTTTTTGCTGCAGAAATTGCCAAGAGCCACTGCAAATTAAAGCCTGGTTTCTATCTGTTGGATTTGAGGATCATTATTTTGGTCGCAAATTTGCACACCACTCATTGGTTAAGAAATCGAAAATGTAAATCGGGAGAACAGAACGTGAGCAACCCATCTAGCTGCATGGCCTTAGGCAGGGCCTTCGTTGTGCTACTTTTTATCATTTCAACATCTGCTGAGGCACTGACTTGCAAGTTTGAATTGCGCTCAACGAGGCAAACTGAAGCTGTGAGGACAAGGCAGCCGAAGCTGATTACCAGCAATTGGTTGAGCACCCTTTTTAGCTCTCGTAGGTACAATGGCCTGGTTCGAAATGCTTCAGGGCCAGCCTCGCTTTTGATGAATGTTGAATCGGCACTCAAGACGAATTCCATCAACACCACCTATGCCTTTACTCGTGGTGGTTGGGACGATCGAGGCATGTCAATGTTCTTAGATTCAGCGAACACTCATTCTCACAAGATGGGCAATGGCCTTAGCTTGTATCTTTTCAAGACTTCGAACGGTGCTGTTCACTTGTACGCAGAGATTGAAAATGAGATGAGTGGCTCTGTTGAGATTCATGCCGTTGGTAACGGTCAGTTTAGAAGAAGTATGAAAAAATGGGAGCGTGAGAAGAGTCGTAGGCTTTCAGATGTCGACACTGCCATTGAAGGCCGAGTGGTAGATATTGATGATTATGGCACTGAGGGGGCTGTTGAATTGGTAAACGAGTTCTTGATGGCCTACGACCAAATGAGTGGCTGGAGTTTTAGCAACGCCAATCGAATTGATATCGTGAAGACAGCTTACCGATATGCTCTTGATCTTAAAAGACAAGATAAATTGGACCTCGATATTGATAAAGGTGAACACATTCAGCTCGCCATTGAAAAAGTCAAAGAGCTGAATGGTGCTAGCTGGATCACTCCTGACAATGCCACAGATCTGGCCTATGAGATGATGACCTTAGGCATAAGTGTCGACGTGATGACCAAGATTTACAGATTGGCCACACGACGTGTTGGTGGAGACCGCATGTACTACATGCTGTTTTTAAACAGCATGCTTGGGCATATTAAGATTCGCAATATGCAAGGGGAGAACATTCAAATAAACGAGTCGAACTATGAGGCGATCTTCTCTGAGTATGAAGCCAAGTACAACAAAGCAGAAGATCTTGTGGGCTTTTGGTCGGGAGCCTGTGCGCCTTTTCTATTTTCTTATTCGTTACTTAAGGGTGGAGACTTTGATGCCAATCTCGAAACAGGCAGAGCTGCTGTAGGGGTAATTCATGATGTTGGCATCAGCAAGAAAATCGCAGGTGCGATTCTTTTAGTGACTCTCTCGCTAAAGGTCGATGAAGACCTTGGCAGAGTGAAAACCCTCGCTGAGAACGCCAAGGCGGTCTACAGACGTACTCGAAATGACGAGGGTGGCAGTATCTTATTGGCTGAAGTCATGGAGAGAGAAGGAGCCACAGTCGATCAAATGAGAGATCAGAGTCGATTTATGTGGGATCAGATTCGAATTGCCAACGAAAAGACAATTGGTGAGGCCATTTATCTTTCTCGTCGAATACCTTTCACACTGGGTGAGACTCGTCTGGCGATGAACGAGCTCGACGACCGTGTGTACAGAACAACCTCGGTTGAAGCCCAAGACGTGATTGACCTTCTCGAGATTCTGAGAATTCGCCGGCAGCTGTATGGCATTGGTTCCGGCTCCGGTAGCATCGAAGATGAAGGCGCTGATGATACCAAAGACACAGCAATTGATCTCGTCGAAGAGATAATCGAAGAGACCACTGACACCATACTGATGACTGTGATCATTATTACAGTGATAAACAGTTAGGAGCCCGATGTTGAAGTCTCTCTGTATCTTGATTCTAAGTCTAAGTGCTGCAGTGGCCTATGGTACTCCTAGGGGGCAGTGTTTCATTACACTCAATAATAGGCCTCTTGAGGTGTTGGCTCATGCTGGGATGCCAACCGCTGGTTCGATGAATTCAGCAATCCGCGAATTAGAAGATGTCTCGCAAGGCGAATTTAGGTTCACCCATCTCTACAATCAAACCAATGGGTCTAACCGCACCAAAGTGCCAGGCATGAAGGGTATGCCTGGCTACGTTTGGATGCTAGTTGAAGCTGACGGAAACAGATGGATCGCTTCTACATCACGTGAAGTAGACCCCGAATCTGATTTGATTCGAGTTCATTTTTACTTGAAGCAGTTTAATGGTGTGAGAGGTGTTCGAAAGCGAAGTGAGGTACCCCGGCAGATGCTAGCGACGGCATCTGCTGACCTACAAAAGATCTTGTCTAACGGTGAGTACTTTAATGAAGTCGAGTACCCAGGTATTGCTGAGACAGATGTTCTTGAGTTTCTTGATTCGCATAACTTTGAATACTCAAAGTCAGATCTAGAAGATGGGTCGGTGATGCATCTTTACTCAGTAGATGAACTTGCTGTGGGCGATCATGACATCACAGCTGACTTTTTCTATTCATTTTTAGATCGCCTTTTTGAGCTTGGCACTTTGCCTGTGCCTCCATTGGCAGAAGCGGCAGACCCAGACATGCAGGGAGTTTCGTTCTCAAGCAATGATGACCTCGTTGACAGGCAAACTGTTCCGAGAAGTGAAGAGGGCCCAAGTCAAAGTGAGATTGATGATATGTTGAGAAGGCTGCAAGATTAGCCATGGGCTGTTAGAGGTAAGTATGCTTAGTTCAGAAGGTGGTGAGAGCCCAATTGTTTTGAGATTCAGTATTGATCTAATGCTGTCTGGCTTAGCTTTGGTTTTTATCTCAGTACTGACTGGCCCTAATGTGTTTGCAGACCAAGATACAGCGCCAGGCTCTTGCCCCGATGAAATGGCAGAAACCAGGTTCTTGACTGCGCAGCTTGAGCGCAACGCCTTTCGCACAGACCGTAGGGTGCATGAGTATGATCGATCTTTTCCTAAGCTTGATGGTAAGACCTTGTCGCAATTGGTTTGGGAGTTGGGCAATGGGCAGGTGGCCCTTGACCCTAGTGCGGGCATGGCAACAGCTCTGATTCAGATGGCTGCAGGGGCCCAGGCGAAAGGTCACAATGCTCCAAAGTTCATTGCGGGCTCCTATGCCAAGCCGCCGATGCCAGAGAGAAGAGGCAACAGCAACTACCTTGATGAGCTCGGTGCCTACACCCAGATGAACCTAGAGATTGAGAATGGCCTGATAGACTACAAAACTGGCAACTGGGTTCTGATGAGCCCAGATGAGCTTGCCGAGAACGGTTTGTGGGAGGTGGCAGACATCACCATGGATCTCTATGGAATCGCTCAATATCACAGTGGAGACCCGGCTAGATCTTTGAGAACACTGGCTCGAATGACGAAGCCAGGTGGTTTGATTTTCACTTCTCTTGAAAAGTACGGCATGTTCACTCCGCAATTTGTAGTGTTGGCTCCAACTGATCCTATGATTGAGCCAGCTGAATTCGCCGCAGACCACGAATACGCTCACCGAATGATTGGGGATACTGAGCTGATATCTGTGGAGCGATATCTCAATGCCGTGACTGGCCTCGAGGTTTTGGCGGTGAATGAGGGCACCGAAGACTTTGTGATTTTGAGAAAGCTAAGCAACGATGTTGAGGGCCCTCGAATGAGAACCCTCAGGCTCAGAGATGAATCGCCGACTCAAGGTGTGTTTCAGCTAGAAGATCCTATCGATTAAGCTTCGTAACTCTTTAGGGCGAACAGCTTCAAGGAGTTAAGCCTCATCGACTATGCAGTGGGCTCCAAGATCGTCTTCGCCCTTCTTGGCTTCGAGCCTGACCTTGCCCTCACCGAGTTGCTTCAAGATAAGAACAGTTGGGTGGGTAGCCGGGCCAGCCGGGCCAATCTCTTCAACGTACTTTTCAGAGCCATCAGAAAGAGTAGTGTGCCAGTAATGGGTGCTTTGTTTGATCTTCACCAGTCGATGAATTCGAGAGCGACCATCGATCACATAGCTCACAATGTACTCACCGGTATGTTCCTCTTCTAAGTCGTCATAATAAAAAGACCAACTGCACTCGATGCCATCATCGTTGTAACCACCCCAATCGGTGTCGTAGTTAACATCAAAAGCTTCAAAAACTTGATCAACTGTAACAAGCTGAACCTCGGCGAAGCTCGAGCATGCAGATAGAGCGAGAATAAGAATTATTAGAGTTTTCATGTATACCCCCAAAGTTATGCACACATTTGTATCACTTGATCTCAGATTGAAAAGGGTGGTTGAAGATTCTTTAGGTGGGCCACTTTGTAAAACAGAGAAGCTATGAAAAGATCACTTCACTCGGGCATGACATAAATCAAGTTTGCGGTAGCAGGTCTCAATTGTTTTTTTTGAACGAGAGCTAATCTCTTTGAGCATAGCACTCAAATTTTGCGTAAAGGCTCTAATTATCTGGACTCTTGATCTCCAGCCTCATCTAAAACCTCAGCGTTTATGACTTCGCCAGGCTGATCGGCAGCAAGTACTCTTTCTGGCTGTTCACTGCTGTGAACATTTAATGAAGTCTCCTTTACATATTCACACAGTCTTTGATTCGATCGTGGTAGCGACTCGAGTAGACCGACTAGAAGTGGGTCTGCACCACTTGCTTGTTCTTGCCGAAGAATAGGAGCTATGTTTCGAAACTGAAAATCAGTAGCAACTCTGCCACCGACATGAGTTTTGTGCCAATGCTCTGTTGTGCCCCCATGCCCTTCAACGAAAAACCTTAACAAGGGGTCAATGCCAAAGTGAACGCCAGGGCAACCACGAATGGTGCTGTCAAAGGCAATTCGGTTTAGCAGAGGGTCTGTCTGGCTATTGGGGTGGGAGCCATCAACAAAAGACTCAATAAGCCCTCCGTCTTCAAGTGGGCCACAAGCAAAGGCGCCGTCACCAGGAAGGTAGCCATCGGCAGCAAGCTGTTCGGGGTTCTCTAACAACTCATCTAAGTACTCTCTGCGCTTTCTTTCATAAGGTAGCTCGACAGCAAGGGCTTGTGCGGCGTCGTTTTGAAGAGGGTTTGTCTGAAGCATTTGAGTTGATAGCTCAAGGTTTGGCCTCATTGCAGCGATCTGTTCTTCGGGTATATAATCACTGAGCCTGAGGGCGTGGCTTTCGCATTGAAGCCTGCCAATTACGGCGTACTTCATGCGGTTCCAGTTCGGGTTGGCGAACAAGTCTCGGTGAATTCGTTCTTCGTTCAACTGTCTGAAAGCGGCGTCAGTCTCAGCCAAAATTTGAAAGGCACCTTCTCTTTTATCAACGACTTGCGCTTCCTCAGTCTGGGGCTCGACTCTAGACAGATCAACACAGCGAAAGCGTGGGTTGTTTTTGACGGCATTAATTGCTTGCTCAGAGGCGGAGCGCACGAGTTGATCTTGCTTAGGATCACAGAAGTTTGCACCACCCACGGAGTTCGGCTAGTTCGGGTCAGCATGAAAAATCATATGCAGCTCTTCATAGCCATCGGGGTTACCAGCAGAGTGACAGCCAACACATAGAGGTGGGTTTCTTTGCATACTCAAGCTGTCGTTTGCGTGCATATCAAAAAACTCAAGCGGTCTACCAGATTCGGCCATCACGATCTCTAAACTGTTACCTTGAGGCTGAAGTTCAGACTCTTCAAAATCGTCTGGGTTGGGGTAAGTTCCATCTTCTGAGACTACTGGGGGAGTGTCGTAACCGCCATTAACGGAGAAGACGATAGGGCTAGTAAAAAGGCCGTTATCTGCCCGGTCTGCACGAAACAGCAGTCTTGGCGAATGCGGGTTGCCAGGTTGCCCTGCCAAGCTTGTGTGGGCGATCATGACATTTCTTTTGTAATCATCGGGCATGCAGCAAAGCAGATCGCCAATGTCAGGTACTTGTTCTTGGTTGGCTCATCTCATGTGCTCCGATAGGTGTGTCGACAGCGCACGAGTTCTGGCTTGCCAGCGAATGGCTAGAGAATGTACCAAAAAGAAACAGCCCCAAGGCAAAGCGAATATTCCAGATCGAAAAAAGCTCCCGCCCCACTTAGTAGCAAAGGGGGTGCCTAATAGACGCTTTTGAGGCCCGCGAGGAGAGAGCACAAGGTTGATTTGGTGTCTAAGGCCTGGTCGGGTGTCAGTAAAATAATTACTAAAATCAAAGACTTGGAGCCTGTACCCCGAGCTGGGTTGTGGTCAATAAAGTTGATTTTGCTCTCCAGCAGACATTTAAACCACTTGTAAAGCTGGCCAGATTCTAATAATTTTTGGTGCTCAAAGCTTGGGGGCTTAGCTTAGTTGGTTAAAGCATTCGGCTCATAACCGAAGGATCGCAGGTTCGAGTCCTGCAGCCCCTACCAAAAAATAACCACCCACCGGGTGGTTTTTCTTTGTCTAAGCAGGACTCGAAGTGAAAGAGCGTGCTCTAGCGAGTCACAACTGAGAATTTCCCCAGGTGGTGAGCGTAGTCCTGAGTGATGATTCCGAGTCCTGGGATTCTTGATCGGCCGAAGCGAAAGTTCTTGCCGAACTTTTTGCCCCAAGAATTTTTAATATAATAGACCCCAGTGCGAGTAAAAGTTCGCATTGAACCGTCGCGCATTTTTTTCGTGTAGGTAACTTGAACATCGTCGTCATAGCCAATCACTTGTACAGCATGCCGGGCAGGATGCCGATCAGATTGGTAACGGTCGACCGAGCCTCGCTCAGGGTAGGTCACAATGCCTCTGTTATAAGAGTTCTTATCGATATCGATCCCGTATTTTTCTCCGGCGGAATGGTGCCAGCTGCCGTAATGCACGTTGACCTCTAAGGTCAAAGGCGTCTTTTGAGCGAGGTAGTGTTTTATTGTGGTGGGATTGCTGACCACATTGATTCTTAAAGAGTTCACAAATGACTGATACTGACTTCCACCTTGCCTAGCTGTTGAAAACTGCCGCCCCCCGGGTAAGCCTCGAAGTTGGTTGTCTGACATAGTGAGGTACCGAGGGCTTCTTTTGCCAAACAAGCACCGCGTGTACTCTAGCCCCGAGAGATCTCCGCAATATTGCTCAATGACTCGTGCCTGCGGGTGAGCGGGATCATCTGACCAGGTTCCCTTAGTGAACGGCATTAGCTGCTCGGTAGTGACTCCATGTCGTTTTAGAGCATTAAAGTTAATGCTGACCATTGAGCCTTTTGCTCCGCCAGAAGCAGTTGAGCCGGCTGCCAGATATTGTAGCCACTCCTCTGAGAAGTCTATACTGGAGGCGCCTTCATCGCGCATGTAGAGACTCTCTAACACAGCGGTTAGGGCAAATACGGTGCATGTGTTTCGACCTTGTTGGCTTTTGACTTTCGATACATAGGGAAGCATGCCCCTCAAATCACTTTTTGATTCAACGGCCTGTGCCGCTAATGAAAACCCAATTGTTATAACAAAAAAGGCCAAAGCTTTTGCTGTAGTAATGAGCGTATTCAGTCCCACAATACCACCCCTAGTAGGCATGTAAAAGGGATATCAAAAAACCATGTAAACAACAACACGGATCAGGAGGGCTTCAACCCCCAAAGCTAGCATCACCAGGGTTAGCGGATAGAGAATATGTCATTTCCGAACGATTCTAAACCTGGCATCAGAAAGCCAGTCCCTTCTTTCTACTCACTGATTATGGCATTAAACCTAAGCGGGTAGGCCGAGACACCTTCGTTGCGCCTGGCTTGTTGAACGACAACGTCGCTGACATTTAATGGGCGAGATGCTTGACCATTTAGTGCGGCAACAGGGTCGTCTAGCCAAGAATAGCCGTACACTTGCACTGTGCCAGGTGTCGGGCCAGGTATGAAGGCCAAGTTTGTCTGGCTGCCTCCAACAAGGGTTTCGGCACCTTCTGTAACTGTTCTCTGGTACCAGGCATTGTAGAAGTCACTCCAGCCGTGCTCGGGTTCAATATTTTGCCTAATTATTTGAATCAAGTCTGAGTCTGCTCTGGCCCGCATCTCTTGCAGCCTTCTTAGTCTATGAGCTTGGAGGTCTTGCCGATAAAGCCGACTTCCAATCTCGTGGGTGCTTTCGAAGGCTTCCATTATTCTTGCCATGACTCGGTCAATATAGGCTGAGCCTGCACCGTACCCATTATGGTAAGAGCGACCTTGCCTTGCGAATTCAGCAACTTCATCGTCGATCATTCTTAACACTGCAGCTCTGTTGCCGACGTTGATACCAAGAGACTCTGCTGTTGCGAGGGCTCGGGCCTTGGTTTGAGCGATTGAAGGCAAGACCCCCACGGCACCTTGCGTTTGTGCAGTTGCCATCGCTCCACGAACTCCTCTGTTCATAAAAGCTGCGGTACCCCCGCCGCCTACCAATGAGCAGCCGATTCGGTTTACATCTGCTGCAGTGGTTTGCCCGATAGCATCTCTGCCCCTTGCCATGGCCCCGAGTGGGTCGTTGTATACGCCTGAGGCGAAGTCACCTATGGCTTATGCTTGAGCAGCTGAGTTCGCCCAGAACTGTTCTGAGTCTGTAATCCAGAGGTGAGCGGCACCATAGAAATCGACGAAGGGGTCTACGAGTAAGGCATTGGCACCATCAAGTATGCCTTGGCCGCAATCAACAAATGCTCGGCCCAGCGAGCCCCAAAAACCTGGGCTGTCTTCGCCAGCTGCAGAGCTGGGCCCTTCGACTCGGGTTTCTTGAGCGTGGGCTTGGTTGATCAAGAAATTGAAGGCGCTACTTTTCTCGCCAAGATCGATGGATTTCAGCTTGTTGAAGATGCGCATTTTTTCTTTATCAGAAAAGCCTTTCATCAAGATAGCGTAGTAGTTGCCTCGATATTTTCGATTGTGAAGTGTGAAGTTTTTCACTTTGAAATCTGAATTGTCGTACTTGGTCGGTGTACGACCGCCTATCATGAGTAAGACCTGCTTTTTGAAATCTCTTGAAGTTGCGTAATAGTGAACTGGTATCACTGCTAGCATAATGTTCATTGGGGCCACTTCAAGGCCAAGCTTTGAAGCTGTGCCCGCAAACTCTTCTTCAAAATCTGACAAGTGCTCTTCTTGCTTCAAATCAAAAATGTATTTCAGTGAAGAGGGAATCGCTTTTTTGGCCGGTTTCGCAAAAGTGGACACAGAGGTAAGGGCTACCAAGCATAGAAGTAGTGTCGAAAATCTCATAGGCACCTTTCAGGTTGACTAGTGAACAAGCCGGTCGAGAACCAGTGTTTCAACAACCTTAATTGTACACTGTGATAGCCATGGTGGCTGCTTTAGAGCATAAATGCAGACGAAAGGTAGCTCAATGTCTAGGGTACTTTAGCCGGGTGACATTCAGGTTTTTTGTTGCCAGGTTTTGCCAGAACAGATCAGTTGATTTATCGATCTCTTAGCTGATAATACAGCAACTCAAACTCCATGTTGATCTGCATCAGTGGTCTGTGCCAATCAGGAGACAACAGGCTCAGGTATTTCTCAACAGGAGTCTGTGGGTTGGTTTGATCGATCTGACTTCGAAGTCTTACCCAAAAGTCTTGAAAGTCTGATGAGCTATTGCGAATTTCGGCCACGCGCAGGCGGGCAGCTCTTTTCACACTCTTGTTCAAAGTTGTGTGAAAGTCATCGAGACTTGAGAACACCCCTGTCTCTGTTACTAGTCGTTCGTACTTTTCTAAAAAAGCCTCTAGCCTTGGGTCGTCGGGGTAATTCGTTTTGGCCATTTCAATAACTTTTTTTATCGCCCCGAAGTCTTGGATGTAAGAGACATAGCCAAGCTCAAACTCTTCCCATTCTGAACCTCCTGGTTCAGGGTCTTGAGATTGATAATGCTTGCGAGTGACATTGGTAATATTAGGCCGGAATGTAATCACAGGCCCCCCGATAGCTGTCATCGTTGGAGTTCCATCTTCTTTGGTATAGAAAAAAGGAACCTTCTCGCCCATCGCGTGCCACACCTTTAAGTTTAATCGCTTGCTCTCTTCTCCAGTCGACTTTGCAAGTAAACCGGCTAAACTCTTGATCTGCTCACGTAACACAGAATCAGTGTAGATGGCCATGTGACCCATGAGATCATGAATGTCGATAATTGGTAGAGCTCCTTCACTGATCCAGCCAAAATATATGTCTCCAGGAATGACTCCAGCGGCGTGAGACATGGCTAGTATTTCTAGATCAGAGTTGAAAATGAGCTCTGTACCCCCCATAAACTCTAGAGCCCAATCTTGGAGCTCTCTCTGTAAGAACTCACGTGGGACAGTCAAAAAGAATGGGTCAGACAAAATCATCAGGAGGTCTCGGCCACCTGGTAGTTGCAGAAAAAGCTCCCAATGTTGGCTGATTGTATACTCGACGGCGACGTCTACTGTGTGTGCTTTGTTGAATACGGTTGAGGGGTGTAGCAAATCAAGGTGCTCGAGGTTGCGAGCAATATTTTGAGTGGCTAGGTTGAACTCTTTGAGTTCAGATAGCTGTTTGGGCATTACTAGAGCAGGGCGCTTTAGCTCGAAAGCACAAAACCCGACTTCATCAGCAACAGATGCCAGCGGCAAGACTAGGCTCAAAATTGTCACTAAACCGCAAAAACTCCAGACATTTAAGCGTCTTGCAGAGCGATTTAATAAGGTCGACGAGTTCATAATCATATCTATGTTCACCGACTGTGCCAGCTTCGACTGGGCAGAAGGTGGTAAACCTCATATGTTCAGGCTTTCAATTCTGCGCATGATTTTTTCAATACCAAGTGTATCTCTTGTGGCTTTGGTCGTATTTGTCTAGCTTTTAAAACTGAGGAGGCCAAAATGAAGTCAGTTTTGATTCTAGTTACATTACTAATTGGTAATTTTTCGGCAAACGCATCAATCATTGATGAGGTGGTTGAGAGCGGAGAAAGCATTGTTTGTGAGATTCTGCCACTTGACGGTTCAGATCGCACAATTGACTGGGACGATGTGACGCTCTCATTTATCGAAAAAGTTCAACGTTGCTCTAACTGTGGGGCACCCACTGAAGTTTTCGATGCTGTGTACACAAACGAAGAGGGCGGCGTCAGAGAAGATAAACTGACGAATGGTTATTTCTATCGTTACACGGCATTTATCGCCTCAAAAGAAGAAGCTATCGCAGGTTCTGACTACTTCATGGAGCAGTGTGGGAGCAAGTATGAGGCCTACCCTGACAGCTCTGTGTTTTTTGCCGGCACCGGTGATGGTGGCCCACATGCCTGCTTTGTCTGTTCAATAGAAGAGTAGCCGCTTTCGCAAATTTTGAATTTTTAAAAGGCCTAGTTTTCACTAGGCCTTTTTGTTTTTGGTCTCAGATCTGTCAATTGTCTGAGTTTTTAAAGACCGTCACAATAGCTCTCAAATCTGCGCAGTAAATGCTTTCAGATGACCTTCTGCACGAGCCTGTGATCTGAACATTTTCATTCGATAACAGTGATAGAGTCGAGAGCCGGTCGTTGCAGGCTTTAAGTGAGTTCCTAGAGTCACTGTAGTTGCAGATTTCGACAGTGCTAGATCTTGCTGTAAGGCTTTGTCTGAATTGTTCTGCCACGTTCGTATCAGCAGCGGGCTCGATGCGATGTTGTGTAACTTCAGCCCCGGCTGCTAGACAAAAAACACTCATTAAAATAGCGATCAAAATAGCTCTCATAGAATCCCCCTCATTCATCAAGCAAACTTTTTAGCTTTCTAACCTGTTAAGGTGAGCATTAGTGAACGAGCAGGTCAAACCGAGGTGCAACGAAGTCGAGTCAGGCTACCTGAATATGCCCTCTCCGATTCGGTCATGAAACTCATCTACTGGCACTTGAGATTCATCGAGTTGAAAGTAGGTAATCATCTTGCCACCTAACGTAACCACACCAAACTCTCGGGTAGCAAAGTCATACTTTATGATAACTTGCCCGTTTGTGGCTTCAATTGAGATTTGGGTGTTGTCTGCAGCCTCAAAGAACTCTTTGGCTGCGCTCTCATATTCGGTAGTAGTCGCTAGGTTTAACTCGTCTTGACCACCGTGTTTTTTGTGGTGCTTGATCAGACTTTTTTCAGTGATCCATTCACGAGCGACCAGTGAGGTCTTATTGCCTGTGTGTACCTGAAAGCCAGGTGTGGCAGGTCTTCTTATATCGGTTCGAAATCGACCAAAGCTCAAGCTTTCATGTTGTAGCCAATAAACGGTTTCAAACAAATCGCGAAATCGGTCTTCATCGACAAGATACTGAAGATGTCTAGAGCGATCTTCAACACTCATTGCAAAAAGCAGTTGAGCTTTTACGACATTTGAAAAACGAAAAAGAGAATCTTCACTGAATAGAACGTGATTGCGCTGAGTGTAGTAGCCAAGAGGAGTCATGCCAAAACTAGAGAACGAGTTACCGAATGGGCCAAAGTTGGCTACTCGGTAGTGATCGTGCAAAAGCTGACCAAGCATATGTTGCCTCTCAGCCAAGCCAACATGAAATTGGCTGTCTGATGCTCTTTGTTTAGCTAGATTTAGCAGAGCTGAATCGAGCTGTCTGATATCAGCGGGGCTAAATTGCACTTGGTTTCGAAGTGACCGAATTCTAAACAAAGGCGAGAGAACTCTGAACTCGCCGCCTGTTGTCTGGCCAATAGAAAACTTGAAAAAGGGGTTTATAGTATTCCAGGTGCGAGCCGTTTCTGCTAGTTGCTCACTCCAGATAAGGCGGCCGTTCTCGGTTTTCAAAGGCGGGCCGGCAAGCATGGGTACACCATCAACTTCGACAAGGCGATACGAGTTGGGCCCAATGTCGTTTTGAAATTCAGTCAAAAAGTTTGGTTTGTGGCTGTGATCAAAGCTTTTATCTTTTGTCAGTCGAACCGGGCGAAGGCTAATTTTGTCAATTTCATAGTAGTTGTAGACAACCCTTTCTCTCAGGCTAGGGTTTAGAACGAGCTGCCTGGGTGTCGCGTTTGCGACAAGTGTTTGCTCTGAGTCTGGTGTTGGAAGTTCGGTGGGAAACCGGGCCGGGTTCCAGCCGTGCATGTCTAGGCTCGGAGTTTTCGATCTAGCGAACACTGGCTGAATACTGTCTTGATGTCTACTGGGAAAAGGTGAAAACCAGTTTAAGGCGTCGATAACAAAATCGAAAATCAATTCAGGCGGCACACGGCCTCTTGCCGAACTCTTTGTGTCGATTTCTCGGTATGTGTGAATGATCCTAGATGTGAGTTCGCTGAAATTATAGGGAGTGGCTAATCTTTCAGCGTCTTCTTGTTGCCATAGCCTGCGCTGATTTTGCACAGCTTTTCGCATTGAAAATCTAAGTCTACGAGCGTGTTCAATATGGCCCTTTAGTTTCTCCAGAGTTGCGGTTACCCAAGATTCGGTGCAGTGGTCAGCAAAGCCTTCTTCCATATGATCGAGAGAGGGAGAAACTATAAATTCGGGGAAAGGCTCATCTAGTTCAGCTGCACACCGACCACGGTCACGAGGTGCCGCAAAGGAGGTTTCAGCGGCGACACTCAAAATCAGAGGTAACAAGAATAGAAGGCTCTTGGCCGATTGGGTGACGTTCATCGAACGAATAAACTACCAAAATATTATGCGTTGCGCAATCAGAAGGGGTCACAAAATTTAAGTAGAATCAAGTAGTTAACGGTGGTCTGGAGACTTGGAGACTTGGTTGGTCGAGTGAGTGCCGGAGCAGTGGATTAAACCGATGCGGTTCTCGTGTATGCAGTGTCACCTGTTTGAAGGCCTTAGCAAATAGCTGGGCCTGAAAAAAGAACCTTGAAGAGCCACGGAGAGGGTTGGGCCCTTCAAGGCTTAAAAAACTATTCAGCGTCAGAGCGTCTTAGTAGATCCCAGGTGCAGTACTTGTTAGCAAGTGCCATCAATTCTGTGGCAGATTCGCCCTCCATTTTCTCTTCGCCGTAGCTGTTGATTGTGGCGATTCGAGTTGTCCATGGCTCTTCATAGCCCTCTCTGTGTTCTAAGGCGCTGTACTCTTCATAAACTCCGTAAGTCCAAATGCCGTACTGATAGAAAAGGTTGTCGTCGTGTGCCTCGCTGGCAGTTGGTGCATTGTCGGTAGCACGGATGTCACCAAGAAGAGTCATAAGAAGAACTTGATCATCTTCTTCCATGGTTTTGTCGGGGCTAACAACAGGCACTACAGGTGTCCAAGCATTTCCACCCCAAGTTTTGTTGATTTCAACTGTGCCGTCTTCATGAAATTCGCAGGTCATTCTCCAGTACTGATTTCGGTAGTTGCAAGTCTCTACATCTCGGCCTTTACATAGCGAAGCGATTTTTTTAACAGACATTTCTTGAGCAAAAGTAGCTTGCGCCACAAGCGCTAAGGCAATTACTAGCGCGTTTCGAAAAATTGACATGTAGTCCCCCAGAGTTCTTTGATCGGCCAGCTCGGCCGATCATTTGTTTTTTGTTAACGATTGTTTTCTTGTTTAAAAAACCTATTGGAGCTTTTTTTGTCGGTCAAAGAATTCTGAAAGCCTTAGTGTGCAAGGGAGACCTGTCATAACATGCTCTGTTAGCAAGTTTTGATTGTGTCGACAAAACTCGGTGGCCAAAGAAACTTTTGTTAAGAAAGTGTCAGAGCGTTTCGTCAAGAATTGGTTTGAATCTGTTGGAGCTGTGAGACGAGTCGTGTGATTCTTTTGTGCGGCTGACTACAGGCCTAGCAATTGGTCTCTTAGGCTTCCTCGAGATTGGGCAGCCAATATCTCAGGGTGAGTAAGTAGACTTGCAGACACTACGCCTCTCTCGACTGTTGAGTACCTGACAACTAGCAAATCAAACTGATCATGTTGATCCGATTGCAATGGTAGCAGCACCAGGCGGTTGAAACTGTCGCCGAACTCTTGGTTGATCTCAATGGCATTTGAACTGAAGTGTTCTCTTATAAAGCTCAGGTTGCTTGCGCAGAGCTCGCTCATAAAACTTTGTGTGAAGGCCTGAAACTCATCTTGAAATTCATCTTTTCTAGCGAATCGAGTTGGCCTAATTCGAATGTTGAAACTCACAATTCGTGCGTGGGCCTGGTGGTCATCACGAAACCGAATTTCATTCGTGTTGTACATGCGCAGCCTGAGCTCTTCAGAATTAGGTGCTGATGAAATCAATCGAAGAGCGGGTTCGAAGTAATCTTGAAAGTAGCGCTCAGTTGCACCGATGGGGTCTTTTGTGTAGCCGAAACGCACACCCTCTGCAGCCCTCGTGTAAAGCTCAGAGCGTTTTTGCGAGTAAGTGGGCACTTGCTCTAAAAACACCTGCATTGGCGTCTTGGGTTTTTCGGGAGGGTGAATCAATCTCACATGTGAAATGTCCCAGCCTCTATCGGCAAGCTCTCTTAAGAGGTCCTCTGTAGGGCAAGTCTCTAGGCAAAACTGATCTGCTTCAATATCTGCGATTGGCGGTTGCCCGCTCTCGGCATTTGAGCTTCGGGTCAGCACATCGGTAGCAGTCCTGACGAAATGAGAAGGGGCAAAGGCCTTGATATCAACGGGGTTGAGTTCATGGCGAGTGCTATTGTAGGCAAGTAGCAAGTCTTGGCCAATGAGCCAAAGGGGGTCAACTCCAAGTGCTTCACCAAACTTGACGGCGTGGTTCCAGTTCATAGGCAGCTTGTTGTTTGCATATTTTGAAAACGTTGAAACATCCATCTGAATGCTTCTAGCCACAGCGGATTGAGACAGTCGGCCACTTTCAGTCGAGAGCGATGATCTGAGCCGGCTAGATGAGAGCTCTCGCCACCGCTCAACAAGCATCGGAATGGAGTTCTTTAGATCTGCAGTCTCTGGGATCTGCTCCAGAATAACGTCACAGCGAGACCCCGTAGTGCCGAATGAGGGCACTGCCAACATGCTGAGAGCCAATAGAACACTGATAAACTTCATCAGAGTAGGTAATTGCAATAGTTGTGCAAAAAAACAGGTTGAATGGTGCTGCTGGAGCCGTTTCTTCGAGGGTGCCTGAGCGTCATCTATTGCGAGCTTTGGGCGGTTGTGAAACGATTTTTATTGAAAATTCAAGGAGGGGGGAGTGGTGTTAAGGTCAGGTCTATTTCTTTGCTTAGGGTTTTGCTCAGCGCTAGCTGGGGCAGAGGTTTTTGTCGATCGCGCGACAACTGAATATCTGCACTCTTCGTCGGCTGTTGCTGACCCATCACACAATACTCTATTGCTTTTTGAGCAACCAGAGTTGTTGGCTAAGCCGGCCAGTCTCGGTCAGTTGATTGCTACGAACTCATTGCCTGCAAAGAGGCTGATGACTGCTATGCCGCAGTTGAATGCCAACGTATTGAAGTTGTTTCCCTTAATTAATGGCGTTGGTGTGAGGTTGAGTCGGCACAACTTAAGGCAAGCACTCGAGTTACCAGGCTTGAAGAGTGTCGAAAGGCTCGATGAGCCTGTTTTTCTAGAAAAGCAAGAGCAGTCTGAAGCAAAGATTTCTCGCAAATACCCCTACGCATGGGGAATCGAAAAGGTCGGAGCCAAGCAGATTCATCAAGAGTACCCAGAGCTCAGAGGCGAGGGGGTTCGAATTGGAGTGCTCGACACAGGCATCAAAGCCAACCACCGCGACCTAGAGGGCAAAGTTCTTCACTTCAAAAACTTCTCTGCCGAAAAAAATGAAGAGCCAGCCGATGAGTTTGACCACGGTACGCACATTGCCGGAACTCTTGTTGGGGGCACTCACTCTCGCCGTGCCATCGGGGTAGCTCCAGGTGCCATGCTCGTTGTGGCTCGTATTTTTGATCGTGGCGGCGAGTCGAGTAAAGAGAAGATACTAGAAGCTATGCACTGGATGGTTGACCCTGATGAATATCCTGAAACTGACGACTCGGTTCATATCGTCAACGGCTCTTGGGGTACGAGGTCTTCATTTTCAGAACGAAGCCCAGAAGATGTGGCCTATTGTGAAGTTGTTGCCTCCTGGGCTGATATGGGCGTAATACCTGTTTTTGCAGCTGGTAACAATGGCCCGGCTAAAGCTTCGATCGGGCTACCAGGAGGCTGCCCGGGAGCAGTTTCAGTCGGCTCAACTGAGCACAGTGACCGCTTGATGTACTTCAGCGCCGTGGGCCCGGCTCAGTGGCAAGACTTTTCGCTGAACAAGCCAGAACTTACGGCACCGGGCTTTAAAATTTACTCAGCAAGTTCTAACGGACGATATAGGGAGCAACTTGGTACATCCATGTCGGCCCCACACGTCGCTGGTATTTTTGCATTATTGAGGCAAGCTCATCCTGAGGTCGAAAGCGAGCTTTTGATCTCGACCGTGATTGAGACTGCAAAAGACCTTGGCCCCCAGGGGTATGATGTTGATTTCGGGTTCGGCAGAATACAGGGCCTCGAGGCAATGAAAAGTCTCGAACGGCAAACTCAATGAGCTTGAGCTCGCAGCTCAGTAATTTACCAAATGTCCGTTGTGAATATAATGGCCTCAAGAGAGACCGATGCTAACGGGTTATTTGCTTCAACGAAGTCGAGTTCAGAGGTTTTACACTCTTCGGAATCCGCAACATACCTTAAGCTCCTCCACGTAGCAGACTGGTCTCCAACCATCTCATACACGCACTTGTGTTTGCTACCTGAGCCGATGGGGTCTTTGACAAACACAGTAGAAAGAGAAACTGAGGCCCGGGGGTTATTCTCCTCAACAATTGGCAACTCGACTTCCCTGCAATTAGCACGCTCCTCAGTGTATCTTTCTGTTGTCCACTCAAAACCATTTGGCCCGACGAAGTCAAACTGACACTTCCATTTAGAGCTATTAGTCACTGGGTCGTATACATATCGACTTTCAGATTCCACTACAATCGCTCGAGGGTTGGCTTCGGCGATCATCGAGTCGAAATCACTGCAGTCACCTCCTGCGTTTGTAAATCTCTCTACGCTCCATCGCCAGCCCGCTTCGCCCTCGAGCTTAAATATACACTTTTGTTTTTCAACAAAGAACTTTTGCGACGGTGATGGCTCTTGTGGCTGAAGTCCTGGCTCTCCAGGGTTCAGAGGGGCTTGTGACCCTTCGGGATAGCTCGATCCATTATCTTTTTGGCTGTAGTTGCTATTACTACTGCTGCAGTTTTGAAAAGCTACCATCATGACTGTCGATAGAAGAAGTACATTGATTTTCATCATATTTAGCTGCCCCCCCGGGTTCTCAATTAATATATGTGTTTTCGGAAGAGCGTCTCATTTTGAGAAATCATGTGTATGACTGCGATTGACTCTCGACCAACAGATCAAGATTGCAAAACTTGAACTTGTTGAGGGCGTCTTGAATCGTTCCCTAAATTAGTGAGTTCATCAAAGCTTTTACAGCAGTCTAAAAGTTGGTCTCGGCGTGAGAAATTAATTTGCGGAAAAAATTCTTCGAGTAGTCATTAGTCAAAGATATCAAAACGCCTATAGACCCACTGATTCATATCAGCTCGGTTGTCTCTAAGAAAGCTTCTTGGTGCCTCTTGCAAGAATGCTCTTGCCATTGTCTCAGACTCTAGACTCTGCATGGCGAACCGCCAGAAAGGCTCGAATTCAGGTTTTCTGAAATCAATGCTGAGAGGTTTGTAAAACTCAACGAGGTTTAGAAACTCAGCGAGCGAGAAGCCTAATCGATCGGGCGTTATCGTTAGGCCAGAGTCAAAGGCTCCGACAATAGACTCTTTAAGAATTTGTCTTCTTTGTCTCACGCTAAAGTTATCGAGCTGTTCGATCTCTTCAAGCTTTGCGGCTTCTTCATCATTGATAATCAATGTTTCTCTAACTTGATTGAAGTTCAATGCGAGTCTTTCGATTTCCGTTAGACCAGTGATGGCTGAAACGAACTGTGCTCTGTTTCTCGCCGATTTGATGAGACCTTCGCGCATTCTTAAATTTTGATAGGCCGTGTTTGATGTTTCAATAAGCCGGCTAATTTGCTCAAATTGCATGTCTCTTGAGCGGGTCCAGATCTTACCCCCGAACTGTCTTTGAACTTCATCACGATAGGCATCATTGTCGGGTGCGAGAGGGTCAACATAAATGCCTGCAAGCTCTGCATTAGAAAAGTACTCGAAAAGGCCATTGAGGTGACTGACGAGATCTTCTTCGGAGGTGGCAAAGGTGCGAAATAGACGCCTTAATTTGTTAAGACCAGGCTTTAAAGAACTTAGAATAAAGCTGCTGTACTAAATGTAGAGTCGCTTTTTTATCGCTTGAATCTCAGGGCTTGAATAACTCTGCCCCGCTTCAAAGAGAACAATCAGTTCGTCTGTACTTCTGGCCGTG
>JABSOQ010000278.1 GCA_013216195.1 Bdellovibrionales bacterium | reverse complement strand
AGGCCGGAGTACATACCCGGAGGGTTGGCAACTGACTCACAACCCGGGCCATCGTTACCTGCAGACACTACTGTCAAGATTCCCGCAGCATTCAAAGCTCGAATCGTGTCGACAAACTCTTCGCCATCACAGCCTTCTTTTCTCGGGCAACTCCAAGAATTGTTGATGATATGTGGAGCTTGGCTGGTGTCACCATTTTCTCTAGCGTTTCCGCCAACTGGATAAGGGCTCATAAAAAACTCAAAACACTCAAGGTAGGTCGAAACGGTACCCACTCCTTTATCCATGTTTCGGCAGGCAATCCACTTCGACTTTGGCGCAACCCCTGTGACCACTCCCCGGCCATTATCCCCCACTATGTTGCCAATTGTATGAGTGCCATGACTGTGATCATCACAAGGCGTAGCTGAACTCGAACCACAAACCCCAGACGAAGAGTGAATGGCTTCATGCCAGTTGTAATCGTGAGTGATCAAATTACCGTCTTCACCGACTCCTCTGTATTGACGCTTCAAAGACTCGTGATCCCAGAGCACACCCGTGTCTTGGCCAGCCACCACAATACCCTCTCCTCTCACCCCAAGCTCTTGCCAAACGCGAGGCGCTGAAACCATTCTGAGTGGCTCGGTCACGGTTATGCGCCCCTCTTTCGATGGGTTCGCAGGAAGATTCATAGGTATTTTGGCGTCGAGAGCGACTCGTCTCACATCAGTTCTTGAGGCAAGCTCTGAAATAAGTTTCGAGTCGGCATTTTGAACCTGCACGACATTTTCAATGTGAAAAGATTTGGCTTTCAATCCGCGGGCTTTCAAAAAACTGAGCAATCCGGCTTGTGTTGTCTCAGCCTGTGAAACGAGCTGCTGATGCACGAATTGCAATTTGGCCTGACGATCAACAAGGCTTGAAGCGAAGCCAATATCGGCTCGCTCTTTCATGTAGACCATAATGTCTCTAGGCTGTTGCTTCTTTTGAATAAGACTCTGAAGATGCGGGCTGATTTCTCCGGCGATAGCCGTGAGGCTCAATCCGGTTAGTGACAAACAAGCTAAGGTCTTTGATAAACGGTAAAACACACATCCCTCCCTGGTGATGTTCATGGGCCTCTCCTTATCCGTAGAGTGGCAGCAGGATTCTTATCGACTCTTTAAGCCTACCTAGGCGGCATTTTTTTTGGCAACCGAAATTGTCACCTAAAGTTGGCAACCTTTCTTCAGATGCAACTGAGAAGGCACAGAGCACAAAATTGCACCTTATTTTTGGTGCGACTCTTGCGCATTGGGTAGAGCAAGTTTGTAAGAAGAAAGTAACTGAGGTTTGGCTATGAAAACCATGAAAATCCTGCTTATTGCAGGGCTTATATTTGTCCACAACCAGTCTTTACAGGGTCAAGAGCAGTACTCTGGAGTGGTGATTCCCCAATTTCAGCACTCTGAATCAGCAAAACCCAAAAAGACGCGCAAGAAAGTGAGCAAGACCAAGCTGCCCAAGGCTCAACAACAGGATCTCTCAGCTGAAGTCGAGCTACTGCGAATGGTGTCTCCTGATGGCAACGAGGTGATTTTTTCACTTTCAGAGACGGTAATGGGCCGCTCTTTGAACCATCGTGATTACAAGATCAATGGAGTCAACCAGAAGTCACACTCACCGCTTTGCCAAAAGACCATCACCCCAGCTCAAGAGCTCGAAAGGGCTGAGCTGAAACTTGAACTCGAATTGATAATCGACGAATTAAAGAGTAGTGAAAACCCTAGGTTTTTGACAGGCACCCAGAGGCACATACTTTCTCAAGTGCCACTTTGCGAAGAGTTTCAGCTACAATTGACCGCTATAAATAAGATGATCGAAGGTTATGCTTACTCGGAACTGGCGCTCACAAACGTAGATTAAAAACAAAAAAAGGCCCCGCACTTCTGCGAGGCCTTGCTCACCGAATTTTCAATAATAACTTACAGACCAGCTAGTGGACCACAGTTGTTCAATTGGCCGTTGTCACACTTTTCAATGTAGACGTTTGAATTCGCAGTGAACAACGACTCACCTAGTGCATCACCAACTCCTGCAGGAGTTCGAGGTGAGCTCACTGAAAAAGTCTCAGAAACACCACCGCGGTTGTTTTGAGCTTCGCTGTAGTCGATCGCACCATCGCCGCTTCCAGAAATATCTGAAAGTGAGTCAACCTGCTCGGTACCTGGCAAAGTCGTCGGCTGAGTGCCCGCTGAGCTGTTGTTTTGAATGTAGCTCGTACTAACATAGACAGGGTCTAGCGGACACTGCGCTTGATAGGCTTGCAGTTGATCGTTTGAAATCGAAGGCAAACAAGCCACTGGGTTTGCTTTACAAACCGGGTTTGCTTGCATTGCTAGCTGAGTGCAGCTTGGGCAATCGCTGTTACCATCGTCTTCACAGTACCTGATGGCAGCGTGATACTCGCAAAAGCTCGTGCCCGTGCCTTCTGCTACGCTGTCATCTGTCGTTGTTGAAGTGTCATCATCAGTTGAAGCCGTTGTGCTCTCAGTGTCGGTGTTCGCACCGCCATCGCCATCGCCGGCATCATCAGAACTATCGCCAGAGTCGTCGCCCGCAGTAGTTGTATCATCTGGGCCTAGGCCACAGTACATATCGGCAAAAGGCCTGCAGTTCGTTCCGTCAGGGTTGTCCATGCAGTAGCTGATAAGGTCTTCTTCACAAGATGGCTCAGCGTGGTTGCCATCTTCAGATCAATTGACTTCAGCTACGTCACCGTCACCGTCTCCGTCTCCATCGCCGTCGCCATCTCCATCATCAGG
>JABSOQ010000277.1 GCA_013216195.1 Bdellovibrionales bacterium | reverse complement strand
ACAAGCTGGCTAGGTACAAGCAGATCAAGATCTCTCTCGGTAATGAGGCGAACGCTGTGAATGACACAGCAGCAGGTCTGCAGGCTCTAGAAGCCGAATTGAACAAAGTGATTCAATTTGGAAATGGAACCTGGACGATTGCAGCGCTTTACGGGCTGGGGCAGTCTTACACAGAATTCGCCAAATTCTTAGAAGAGTCGCCAACGCCAAAAGGTTTGTCTGCAGCAGACAAAAAGGCCTACAAGCAAGCCCTGTCTCAGCAGGCTGCTCAGTACTCGAAGACCGCATCAACCTACTACAAGCAGTGTCTTGGGGCAGCGGAGAAGAACTTTGTTTTCACTGATTTTGTGAAAGGTTGTTTGTCAAAAGGCAAACTGCAAATTGACGAAGCTTCGCAATCAGTTGTTGTCACCCGCTCGGCGGCTACCTCACCAGCAGGAGCAGAGGGGCTTAGAAAACAGCTGCTCGAAGACAACAAGAATACAAAGCTACTTAACCAACTGTCTGTTCTTTACTTACGGGCCAAAGACTACTCAACAGCAGAACTGATTCAAAAGAGAATCCTGGAAATCAAGCCCGATGACGCCGAGGCAACTGCTAAGGTGGGTGTTATTAAGATGTTCAAGAATGAGTACACCGAGGCCCATGACCTCTTGCAAAAGGCCTACCGGGCAAATTCTAGGCAGCCAATTGCTGCTTACGGGCTTGCAGGTCTTTATAAGAACTTCTATTTTTCAGGCCAATTGAAGCGGGTGAAGCCATCACTTCGCAGGGTGAAGCGACCTAAAGAGTTCGCACACCCCTTTATGAAACAGCTTTAAGTCTAGGTAATGAGGTAACAAATGGCAGACTGCATTTTGTGTAAAGTGTTGAGTGGAGAGTTTGATGGAAGCTTCGTCTACAGAGGTGAAACTTGCTCAGCTTTGCTAGATATCAGCCCAATGAGCACAGGGCATACACTGGTTGTGCCAAACCAGCATGTTGGAAGAATGGCTGATCTTGACCCAGACCTGGGGGCTGAAATGTTCGCATTGGCGACTCGAGTCGTACAGGCTATGCAAAAATCTGGTCTCGACATGACAGGGGCGAATTTATTTTTGAACGATGGTTCAGATGCAGGGCAAGAAATAGAGCACCTTCACATTCATATTGCCCCGCGAAAGCCGAATGATGGAGTTCGCTTTACGCATCGTGACGGTGGTGTGGTCGAGAGAGCTGATTTGGATGCGGTCGCAAAGTCGATTGCCGATCATATGTGAAGAGTTTTGCCACACCCGACCGAAAAAAGCCTCTCGAATTGAGAGGCCATTTGTTGCAACTTTACAGCCTGAAAGAATTTGAAATCTAGCGTCTCTCTCGAGTTCTGCCAGACGCGTTTACACTGTCAAAGCCGCCGTTGTCAGAGCTGATTCTGATGTTGCAGTTGTCACTACCAACTCTTCTAGGGGTGTAGCGCACAGTAATTGTGCAGCTGCTGTAAGGCCTCAGAGAAACGAAACAGCTGTCGGTAACCCAGAAGTTGCCAAAGCAAGAGTTTGATACTCTCACGTTCACCTTCTCGTCAGAGTTGTTGCGCACACTAACAGTTCTTGACCTCTGAAATGAGCCCTCTTCAAGGGTGCCAAAACTCACAAAACTAGGTGTAGCAGAAATGTATGCGAATGCGTTGGTGCCAGCGAGCATCACTAGACACAAGATAAGTGCTTTCATCTTTCCCCCTTAAGATGGGAGGTCAATTGAGTTCGTAGACCTCTATTCACATCATGTGCAGAGTTTCTTGCCACCCGCAACTCAAAAATCTTACACTGCAAGATATGAAAATCGCATTCTTGATGGACCCTCTAGAGTCCATGAATTTGAATAAAGACACGTCTTACGCTCTCATGAAGGCTGCGCTGCAGCTAAATGCTGAGGTTTATCATTTTATGCTGGGTGATCTTTCATTGAAGGGTGATCAGCCTCTCGGTCGACTGAGAAAGCTAGCTGGACTAGCTGCCGATGGTCGCCCCGTGGTTGGCGACACTCAGGTGATGAATCTCAATGAGTTGGATGCCATTTGGATCCGAAAAGACCCGCCTTTTGATCGACGCTACTTCTACTCAACTCTGTTTTTGGATTTTCTTGATCCGAAGGTTTTTGTGATCAATCGCTCGGCTTCGCTTCGAGATCTCAATGAAAAGCTGGCTGCGCTCAATTTTGTTAGAGATGTTCCTAAGACACTTATCTCGTCGGACAGGCTCGAGATTCTAGAGTTTGTAGCTCAATTCTCAAAAAGCGTCTTGAAGCCCCTCGATGGTTTTGGGGGCAAAGGTATAGAGTTTGTCTCTGCTGATGACGAAGGGCTTGATGAGAAAATTGATCAGTTAACTCATCAAGGAAGTCGCTGGATCGTGGTCAACGACTTTGTTGAGGGAGCCAAGCTTGGTGACAAGAGAATCTTGTTGGTAGAAGGGGAGCCAATTGGGGCGATCTTGCGAAAGTCTGAGACTGGAGAGTTGCACAATATGGATCAAGGAGGCAAAGCCCACCCCGCCGAGTTGACAGAAGTAGACAAAAGAGTTTGTGCTGACATGAAGCCCTTTCTTATCGAAAACAAACTCTTTTTTGTCGGTATCGACATGCTCGGAGACAGTCTGACAGAGATCAATGTTACGAGCCCAACTGGTTTGCAAGAGTTGAGTCGTTTCTCAAAGCGTGACTGGCCAACTGACATTATTCAAAGAATCTTTCAACTCTGTGAACAGCCGCAGAATCCTTTTGCTTGAGGAGACATAAATATGAAATTGGGA
>JABSOQ010000276.1 GCA_013216195.1 Bdellovibrionales bacterium | reverse complement strand
TGGAAGATCTGGATGTTCAAACGTGCTTGAGGTGTCGATGATGTTACCTCTAAAGACTTCAGCTGCAATATTCAGGCTCGCGCCATTTGAAGAGAACACATTAAAGAATGACGAGGTCACCGATGAGAGCTGAACTTCAATTTCAGCTAGAGGGTCTTCAGGCTTGATTTCAAAACAACCAGGTGTTTCAAAAGCTGTGTTTTCGATTTGCTGAAGAGTCGTTTTAGACACTTCGAGTTCTTCAAGGTGCTCGCAGAACTCGCCGACCATGAGAGCCGCAGCCTCGGTATTTTCAGTGAGATGAAGCTCTATTCTTAGTTTCAGCAAAGCACCGAGCTCTGTGAAAGTGTCATTTTGTTCAAGAACATTTTCGAAATACCGTCGACCCACCTCTGAAGAGTAGTTTCTCATTAGGGCCACAGCGATTGACAAATCATCTGGCATGTCGAGGCTTAGCCTGATCGCTTCTCTGTCGGACGGGACCAAGGTTTCAAAATGAAATATGGTCTGATCGATGATTTGCAAAGCCTCGATTGGCTCCATTGAAGGGAAGGCGCGAGCCATTAGGGTCAAAAACCTTTCGAATGTTCGAGCCTGTTCAATCACGTGTTCAAAATTGGTTTGATCAACTTGTGGCTCGAGCTTAGCGAACTCTGTTGCAAGGCTTTGCATCTGAGCCTTGAGTAGCTCAGGCGTAATTCGCTCGTCATTGCTTTCAAACACTCTTGCTTGGGCTAGAAGGTCTAGGCCAAAAGTGAGGCCGATAGTCTGGAGGGTTTCGCCTACAGGGGTGGGTGAAAAGAAAGCATCGATAGCTAGGGTTTCAAGAACCTTGGATGATCCGTAGGCTGTGCGCTGAGCCTTAACGAACCTTTGAATCACTACAGGGTTTTCGAATTGCAGCCATTGCTTTGCAGCTTCGACCCATTTGCGCTCGGTGTAGCCATCCATCAGTGAGCGGATCAGTTCTGGTTGCTCTTCGACCTCCATCTCAGAAATTAAGAAACTGAAGTAAACGGCACTTTCAGAGTTGAGGTTTTCTACAGATTCTTTAGCAAGCCTGTTGAAGAGGGCTGAAAAATTGGCCTCGGTTAGGTCTTGCTCGCAAGCTCGGTCGGCAGTCATGATCAGCTTATCGAATTCTGGGTAGGGCGAAACCAGGCTCAGAAATGAGTTGTAGGCCTTGAAGCTGCAGTCAAGATCAGAGAGTTGTGCGATCAGCATTCGCTGTTCGGCAGTCTTGCTCTCAAGTACTTGGTTGTCGGCTAGCCCTTGCCAGAAAACAGACCAATCGAAGCCTTGCCTGCGATTGTTTCGGATGTATTCGATCGTACTTTCAAATTTGTCTTCGGGCTTGTCTTCGGCAACTAGCTTGATCGCCGCTTCAGGTTTGACGCCTGAGAATTTGACGTTGGGTTCTTCACCGCCGCCTGAGCAATTTGCAAGAAGAAATAAAAACAGTACACATGAGATCAATTGTTTCATAGTTTGTCTGACCACCTACTGGAGTTCGTTTGACTTGAGTGACGGTAAGGAGTTTGCAAGTAATATTCCAGTGAAACCTAAATGATTGGTAAAAGAGAGTGTCAGTGTCTAAAGAACCTATAAAAATGTTACTACTATCAAAATGTTGGTTAGTTGCAGTAATTTGCTTTTTCGGTTGGTCTGAGAACCTTAGTGCTCAGTCTGAAAAAAACAAGCAGGACTCGGTCTTGAACTATGGTGAACTTGTATTTGATGATGCAGGTTCTGAAGGCTCCAAAAGTCATGTTCTAGATCTCAGCTACGGTTTTGACTCTTCAGACCCTCTTCTCGACACCGGTCATGTGTCTTTGACCTATCGGCATGTGCTCTATGAGTACTTTTTGCTTGGGATTACTGGCAGAAAGTTTCACTCAGATAAGAGCCCATTGTTGAAATCGATTGAGGGGGACCTAGATCTTGTAGGGGCAGAGGTCGAGGCTGAGCAGCCAGATTACTCTTACTATGCCTTGATTGGTTTAATGCCTTTGAAAGGAAGTCTAAATCTGTTTTCAAGCAAAGTGATTGAGTACCGTCTCTTTGCCTCGGTTGGAGTTGGCGAAAGGGTTGTTTTGGGCGGTGAGGCTTACAGTGGCTATGTGTTGCTGATTGATTCGGTTTTTATGTGGAATCAGAGTTGGGGGCTATCGCTCGTCTACAATCTTGAATCAGAAGCTGCATTTCAATCGCGAAAAACAGTTAATCGAGATCAGATCAATGTCGGTCTGGTTCATATGTTTTGACAGCCCTGAGGTTTTTTCATGTTAGTGGCTTAAGGCTGAGCTTAAATTGTTGATTTACCTTGTTAAAACTGGAATGTGCCTTGCAGCTGACTTGGGCTGAAGAAAAGGCTTGGAAGGTCGAGAAAAAATGCGGGTTACAAAGCACATTTTGCAAATGACTTTAGGTGGGCTGCTAACCACCTGTCAGCTCGCTCGATCAAGTGACTCGTTTCAGTGGTTACACAGGGCTTATCAGAAATCAGACAGATCAATTCGACAGCTCGAGAGAAGTTTTCACAAAGACCAAGCGCTTAAGGCCCGGCAAAAGCTTCAGCTCGCGATACTTTTGGCGAATCAAAAACCCAGCGATCTCGTAAAGCCTCCTTTTGAATATGCAGTATTTGCCTTAGAGTCGCCTGAAGTCTTGCCGACTGCAGTGAGGCAAAAATTGCTTGGCACTGCCGGAATGGGCTTGTTTAAGGTTGCCAAGTCTAGACAGGCATCTGTTTACCTAAAAGAGCTAACTGGCAGTCTTAGTCCTCGTGATGACTATGATCAGTATCTATTC